>JANLQI010000505.1:0-31838 GCA_031367705.1 Saprospiraceae bacterium
GGCTTCTTTGAGTATTCAGTCACAACCGAAGAATGGTACGGCACTCGTTTCTGGTGGGCAAGTCGTCTATCTGCCGAATGGTTCTTTTTCGGGTACGGACACTTTTACTTATCGTATTTGCGATAATACACCCATATTCCCGCTTTGTGCAACGGGCACAGTCATCGTGACGATTGACCCGACCATTTACGATGCTTGTGCCGAAGCAACGCAACGCCACGTTTATTATGTACCTTTTCCCGAACAAGACGCTCGGACAGCACTTTTGGCTTCGCAAAATGTTGGATTGGTCATTAATAATATCAGAACCATTATCAGCCTTAAAATACCCTACCCCGGTATGGTGATTACCTGGGATCATTGGGAAGATGGCTATGAAACAGATATAAACAACCCGATTCAATCAACGACCCAAGTGTGGGGCGACGGAAACCCCTTCAATGGGATTGCGCCCGGTTATCCAAATGATATTATTCCATCAGGCGGAAGTATCGTGTTTGATAACACCATACCCGCCAACCCGAGGGTATCGTCTAATATCTTTTATGATGGTAAAGACAAAATTGTCTCTTCGGGATTAATAACAATAACACAAGCCATGGGGGAACCCAGCCAAATTGGTCTTCAATGTATGAAGACGAATGTGACACCCTCCAATGATTTTGGAAAATCATTTACGATTCCCGTTGGTCAGAATTACCCAAGTCAAGACTTTGCTTATACGGCTTTATTTGTTAGAGCTTCGGAGAACAATACGACCATCAATATAGATAAAGATAACAACGGTACTTTTGAAACGACGACCGTATTGAACGAAGGACAATCCCTTTTAGTCAACGGTGGTGTGCTCAGTGGTGCGTCTGTGACCAGTTCTGCACCCGTAGGCGTTGACGTGCATTTTGGTGGTATTGACGGTTATTCGAGTCGTGAAATACCCATTTTCCCATCGTCTTGGTATTCAAGTACTTATTATACACCCGTTCCGACCACACAGTCGCCAGATACGGCTGTTGTCATGTTATACAATAGTCTTAATCGAGCTATCACCATCAATTGGACTTCGGGTGCGCCTGCAAGTGGGTCTATTGTTTTGCCTGCTAAAACGGTTGTCCGTTTCCCTTTGGCTTTGTCTGCAACGGCTGCCTACAAATTTGTCAACCCAACAGGTGAATCATTTACAGCGATTGAAATCGTGGACTCATATACGCCGCCATCGCCACCAATTCCAGTGGGCGGAAACAGCGGGACAACCTACGACTGGTCTTTCAATTTGATATCGGAAGCGCGTTTGACGTCTTTTTCATCTGTTGCTTGGGCACCAGGTTCTACGGATGGCACAGCGAATGGTAATCCTGTTTGGGTCACGCCCGCTGCCAATACTACGATTTATGTCAAATACAATGGTGCCGTATTAAGTAGTGGTTTATTAAGTCCCTGCGGGTTAAACTATGATGTGGCGATTCCATTGAGTGCTTTGAACTATATCAAGCTATTTGATTCAGATAATGACCAAAGTGGATTAACCGTTTTCACTTGTGATGGTACAAAAATCGCTATGGCTTATGGGGAAGACCCCGCATCTTCTGGTGGAGCTAATCCTTTTTGGGATGTCGGTTCGACGATGCAGCCATTATGCGGAACGAAATTGCTATTTGCCAACGACGACTATGCCTCGACGTTGACCAATCAACCTGTGACCATTTCCGTCTTGAACAACGATATTGGCTTTTTAGCGACCCTCGACCCAGCGTCTATTAACAATTTAGGTTTGCGCCAACCTGCCAATGGTACAGTCACGCTCAACGCCAATGGGACGATTCTTTATACGCCTAACCCAGGTTTTCAAGGTACAGATGTTTTTGAATACAGTATTTGTTCAACGCCTTCTATTGTCTGCGATTTCGCAACCGTTTATGTAACCATCAATTCATGTCCTTTACCAAATGACCAAAACAGCATTTCAGGACAAGTTTTTTTAGATAGAAATAAAGACGGTGCCAATAACGACACGGGTACTGGATTTGCCGGCGCAAAAGTTTATCTCTATTTAGACGGTAACTGCAACACAACAGCAGAAGCCAATGAGCTAAGAGATTCTGTTACCGTTGACAGTTCAGGCAGTTATCAATTCATACAATATCCAAGAAAAATTGTCAGTGATGATTTTGATGCGGCTAATGGCACAAGTACCTGTGCAACGGGTACTGACGGAACGGTGGCTTGGTCCACTAATTGGGTGGATGCCGCAGACCCCTCAGTAGGTTTTTGCGTGACACCTGCACAAACTGAAGTCAATACCGACGTTGAGATTTTTAAAGATGGCGCATTCACGAATGCACTAAGGCTTGATGATGCGAGTCGTTCTGCCACCCGTCAACTCAATACCATTGGTGCTTCTTATTCTTTTCTAAGTTTTTCTTATCGAAGAGCCTCTGCAACATTAACATCAGGTGAAGACATTCTCGTTCAAGCCTCTACGAACGGCAGTGCTTTCACCACCATTTATACAATTGCGGGTGATGGTACAACCGATGCGACTTATCAGAATGTCTATAATTTAGACCTTAAACCTTATGCAGCGACAAATACATATATCCGTTTTGCAACCAACGCATTGGTTGACGAGGGCGATTTTGTTTTTATTGACGATGTTTCAATCACTTATTTGAAATATCCACAATGTTATATCACCAAAATTGCGCCTACTTCCATTCCTGCCAATCATTATGTAACGACTGTATCGCAAAGAAATACAACCATGACTGTGGGGGGAACCTGTATATCTTCTTTTGATTTTGGCTTGACTAAAAACAGTATTACCGTTAGCGGTACACTTTTCAACGATGCCAATGGGCTTTCCGATGGACTTGTGAACGGTACAGCTTTCGGAAACCCTTCTGGCTCAACGGTTTATGCCTATTTGGTGGACAGCACGGGTAAAGTCGCCTTCAAAACAACCGTTAATGCAGCAACGGGCGTTTATTCATTCCCATTAGCCGATGTCACAACAAACTATACATTGCGCTTATCAACCGCTGATTCTGCACTTTATACAATAGCACCAACAGCCGTTTTCCTTCCGACAAGGTGGGTGAGCGCAGGCGAAGTTTTTGGAACAAACAACCTCGCAGGTACAGGTGTTGAATCAGGCGCACCCAATTCAGCCATTGCCGTTAGCACAAACTTAGCCAACGTAACGGGTGTCAATATGGGTATCCAACAAGTCAATGCTGGTCCAGACAGAGCCACTTGTCAATTTGGCACTGTGACTATGGCTGCAACCACCACGCCAGGTACATGGACGGCTGGTGGCGGAAATCCAGGCACTGCAACGATTACAACACCTACTTCCGCTACAACAACCATTACCAATTTCAGTAATGGGGGTACATATACTTTTCTTTGGACGAACAATGGTATCAGCGATACCGCCCTCGTCGTCGTGACAGCAAAACCTGATGCGGGCTTAGACCAAGCCATTTGTTTTAGAGCCAATGCTACTTTGACGGGCATCAACCCTGCAACAGGCACTTGGACAGCGCAAACAGGCAACCCCGCAGGTGCTACTTTAGGCGGTACCGTTGGTGGAGTAGCGACCGCTGGGTTTATAGCTGCTCCTGCTGGTAACTACAATTTTATCTATACAGCCGCAGGTTGTACCGATACTACAAGGATAACAGTGACTTCAGCCGTTGCTGTAAGCGGTACTCAAGTGAACGTGGATTGTTTCGGTAATGCCACCGGTTCAATTAACATTACTGCCTCTGGTGGTACTGCGCCTTATACCTACGATTGGAGTGACTTGGCAGGGACAAATGACCCCGAAGACCGTACTGCTCTTATTATTGGAACCTACTCTGTGACTGTGACAGATGCGAATCTATGTACCGCAACAACCAATTTCACCATCACCCAACCCGCTGCAATTGCCATCAGCGCACAGCCATCTAACATTACAGAATGTGTGGGTGGCACAGCCGCCTTAACGGTGACGGCAAGTGGTGGCACAGGCGGTTGGGTCTATCAATGGGAAAGTGCTTCTGCAATCGGCGGCCCTTTTAGCCCTGTAAGTGGTGCAACTTCATTGAGTTACACCCCCCTCAGTACAGCAGCAGGTACAACCTACTATCGAGTTATCATCACAGACGGCAACAACTGTGCTGCCTTGACATCTACAACAGCTACTGTCGTTGTCACAGCAGTGCCAAGTGTGACGATTAGCTCTCCTGTGACGACTGTTTGTGTGGGTGCGGTTGTGACACTGACAGCAACCCCTGCGGGTGGTGCCGGCACTTGTACATTACAATGGCAAAGCAGCCCTAATGGTACAACTTGGACAGATATAAGTGGTGCAACCAATACGACCTATACTACAACGATATTGAGTTTAAGCACGCGATACAGGGCAACTTACACTTGTTCTGCTTCGGGTTGTTGCAATTAAGTTTTTTTTTAATAAAAAGAAAGGGTAATTTTAGTGTTTGACAACCTAAAATTACCCTTTTTTCATTTTTATACTGAGGGGATATCTTAGGAGTTATGAATGAGTTGATAAAGTTCGTCTTGTGAAACTTCTTGAAATATTTTGTTATCCATCTGTTGCATGGCTTCCATTATTTCTTTTTCACCCTCTTCATCATTTTTGTTTTCAGGCAATACCTTTGCATGACCTTTCAACCGTGATACAAAATCTAATATTTTTTGAATATTAGAAGCATCTTCTATTTGAATCATTATCGTTGTCATTTCTATTTTATTTTTAACGTGTAAATAATGTCACAAAGATAATTAACGCCAGCAATTATATCAAGGTATAAAGCAGCTAAACATACTTTAAAAAGGTGAGGATTTGTCATAGTTTTATAAAAAAGCAAAGCAGGAAAAAGTTTCTTTTAAAAAAAACGTCAATTTCACACCTCGACGCAACTCAATGGCATAAACCGTCGTGATAGAAAGTGTATGAGCGAATTCGAACTTAACGAAATAGTCAACAGTTGCCGCGAGCGAAATCCGGCAAGCCAAGGTCGGCTTTATAACCTGTTTTACAACTATGCTATGACAGTTGCACGGCGTTATGTCGGTGCGACTTTTGAAGCGGAAGAGGTTGTAAACGATGCTTTTTTCAAGGCTTTTACAAAACTTGATTTGTATGGTGGAGAACTGTCGTTTAAAAGCTGGTTTCGTAAGATAATTGTTAATACAGCTATTGACCGCATTCGCGCACAGAAAAGGCTGCCCGTTTTGCAAGAACTCGATTATACAGCAGCCGATTCGCCCCTTGAAGCAGAGATTTTGGCGAGTATGACTAAGCAACAGATTTTAAAATCGGTTGAAAAACTGCCACCTGCTTATCGGACGGTTTTTAATATGTACGTTGTTGATGAATGTAGCCACGAAGAAATTTCGCAAATTTTGGGTATTTCAGTAGGCGGCTCTAAGTCCAATTTATCGAGGGCAAGGCAAATTTTGAAGACAATATTTGAACATGAAGAATTTTTAAAATAAGATTTTTGATTTTACGATTTTAAGTACAAAACGATAAGAATTTTGAACTTAAAATCTTAAAACCTCATTATCTAATTAAAATGTAAAGCGAATGAGCGATTTTGACAAAATAATAAATGACCGTCTGAATGAAGATGACGGTGAATTTTTTCCACGAAAAGAGGCCAATTGGGATAAATTATCGCAACGTTTGGCTGAATTTGACAAGGCGAATCCTTTGCCAAAGGAAACACCACAACCTGTGATGCGACCCGTTTGGAGACGTTTGGTGTGGATGAGTGCAGCGGCTGTTTTGGTGGGTGTAAGTGGCTTGTTGTTTTGGCATTTCAATGAAATGAATGGTGTCAAACAAGACAATGCACGTTTGCAGCAAGAAGTCGTTGCACTCAAACATAATCAAGAATCTGCCAATCCTGAAACAATTCTTAATAGAAAAGTGATCATTCAAAATGATACGATTTATCAGACAACAAAAACGGTTGTTACGTCATCTGACATAGCAAAAAGCATTGAAAATGTACCCGTTTCTGAAAGTAATCGTAGTAGCAGCACCCCCTCAGTATTTGAAGGAAAACAAGGAGATTTGAACAAAAACAAGCAGAACGCTGCCATTGTTGAAAATAAAACAAATAAAAATAACAGCGAAATAGTTAAAAACCAAAACCCTAAAGATGCTGTTATCCAAAGAAGTCAGAGCAATCAAATTGTCAACATAGACAATAAAAATGCTGTTAATGCTGTGCCTTTTGATAAGAAAAATGAACCATTGAAGGAACAAAAAGCGCAATTGAATGACGCTACTGTCACGCAAATTGACCCTTCAATATCTCCTTCGGCTGTGGAAACGAACAAGGCGGACGGATTAGGAAATAAGCAAAATGCCGTCATTGTTTCGCCTAAAACAGAAGAAGGTATTGTCAAAACGGATAGAAAAAACATCGAAAATGTTGAGACGGTAACGCAAGTCCCCCCCTCAGTATCAACGCCTATTTTGGACAAAAAAGACGGTTTAGAGGCTGCAAAAACAGACGTTTTAGCTCTTGAAAAAACAAAACAAGACTCTTTGACACAAGTACGTGTTGCGCTTCAAGAAGCAAAATCTAATGAAGAAAGTGAGCAAGTGACACCACCAATTATCAAAACAGATAAAGGTTTGAAGCGTTGGCAGTCCTTTTTGCCAAAAGGTTTAGCGGTTGGTGTGCATGGTACTTATGGTTCGGTTTTGCCGCAGATTCAAGGTGTTAAAGCAACAACAGGTCAGGGACTTTCTGTAGAATTGGCAATTACTAAAAATATCAGTGTTGCTGTAACAGGTGACTTTTTGGAAACGCATTTTGAATTGCGTGAACGGCCAAAACATTTTCGTTTGCCAGATGCCCCAGACCCACAGAAGCCTAATGTCAGTTTACACCATATAAATGGGGAACAAAAAAGCCGAATGTTGAGCGTCAATGCGAAGTATGTGGTCGGAAAAGAATGGTGGATTCAGCCGTTTATAACGCTTGGTTATTCATGGCGTAAAATTGACGAGCATCCTGTCAATTTTGTTTATAAAGACTTTACAACGGGTGCCGAAACGCCAAGACAAGCAACTGTTGATACTGAAAACTTGAAAAGTTTATGGCAAGGAGGTGTCGGTTTTGAAAAGAAAATCAAACGTTGGACTTTCGGTGTTTCTGCTGAAATACAAAAAGATTTTTCTAATACAACAGACCGAAGTGGTAATTCTATTGCTACTAACTTCGGTGTACTGAGGGGAGGTGTTAAATTCAATATTTTTTAAATATTTTTTAGAACGGATTTCAATCCGTTGCAGAAAATATTTAAAAACAAAACATATAGTTGAATAAAAAGCAGGCGATTGGAATAGGTGGTTTTTTGAATTGTTTTATAAACAAATATTCAAAGAACCGTCTATTACAATCGCTTATTTTTTTTTCTTTTAAAAAATAGATGTTGAGAAATAGTGTTTTATAAAATATTGCCATTCAATTTTTTGCAAAAAAAAATAAAAATATTCGCAATCAACGCAACCCTTTTTAAAGCCCTGTCGTGTAGTAAAGTGTAAGGCATTTGGAAAAGAACTTTTTTTTTGAAAAAATAAAAAACACCAACGCAACCCTTTTAAAATAACCGACGTGTAGTAAAGAGTAAGGCAATTAAAAAAAAACATTTTATTTTTAGTTTTACAACGCAACCCTTATTTAAAACTTGCCGTGTAGTAGAGAATAAGACAATTAGAAACGACAATTTTTTTTTATAGAAACGACAATTTTTCAAGAACAACAAATTTTATTTAACTAACAAAAGCTACTTAAATTATGAAACAGTTATTTCAAGTTCTCTCAATGTTTGTTTTAGTATTGGCTATCAGCTGTACAAAATCTTCAAATGTTGACCCTTCTGCGGATCTCGAGGTCATCACAACTTCTGACGAATTATTAGCACTTGGTCAAGGCACAAGCGGTACGGTTGCAGGGCCGATGGGCGGCGATACAAGCCGTGAAAATTGCAATAAGATGGGCAGAGGTCGTCATGGCAATCACCCGAATGGTGGACGTGGTGATTCAATCGGTTTTGGCGATTTGCCAGCTACGGCACAAGCGTATTTGAACGCCAATGTTGATGTGACACTTATTAAACGCATTGAAAAAATTACTTTGGCAGATGGTACGGTTCGTTACGGCGTACGTTTGAGTGACCGCACACATTACCATTTCGACGCAACAGGCGCAGTGGTTGTAGATGAGCCACGTGGCAACAAATTTGTGGAAATTACATTAGCAGAATTGCCTGATGTCATTAAAGCTTACTTGACGGCTAATGGGCATACAACAGACATTGCACACGTTGTGAAAGCAACAAAACCAGATGGCACGGTCATTTATGGCGTTCGTTTGACAAATAATACGATGATTACTTTTAACGCTGCGGGAGAAGTGATTCCTAACCCAAAGCGCAAGCGCGGTCATCATTAATATAAAGATTTTTTGATTTTAGGTGAAGAAAAATTCTATTTAGGTTTAGTGACGTTTGAATAAAAGCCCTTGGCAACGACTGTTGACAAGGGCTTTTTTGTATTTAAATGACAAACGAGGCGACCCAAACCGATAAAAAAGCGACAACCGCCATCAATGCACTTGCCGTTGAATGTGCGCGTAAAGTCGTCGTTGTATCTAAATTTGAAAACTTAGAAATGACCCAAAAATAAGAATCATTGGTGTGTGAAAAAAACATCGAACCTGCTCCTGCTGCCGACAATGCCAACAAATGCCCCCCCTCAGTATCCAAGCCGATACTCGCTAAAAGTGGTGCAACGATACTCGCTGTAGAGATAACGGCAACCGTTGAACTGCCTTGTGCTGTTTTGAAAATAGCGGATAATACAAAAGGAATCGCTAAACCCAAACCCGATGCAGCGAGCGAGTCGCCGAATACATTGCCCAAATCCAAAGCTTTTATGACTTCGCCAAATGCACCACCTGCGGCTGTTACGGCTAATATCGCTCCCGACCTATCTAAAGCAGTATCGAAGAAGCTGTTTATGTCCTTTTTTTCTATGTTTTTAAGTAAAGGAATGGTTAGCAGAATGCCGACTAAAAGGGCAATCATGGGTTCGCCTATGAATTTTATAGTTGAAAATAGGGAGGGGGGGATAATTGCGGGATTTAGTTGAGCTATTGATTTTAAAGAAATCAATAGGATTGGAACAATAATAGGTAAAAACGAAGCAGTTGCTGTGGGCAGGTTTTTAGTGTCAATTGTTTGAATATCAACATTTTGCCTAAAAGTCATGCCGAGTTTTTGATTGATATATTTTGCCCAAAAGAATGCGGCAATAACGGGTGGTATAGCCAAAACACCGCCTAAAAGCATGGCTTTTCCAATATCTACTTGCAAAATACCTGCGGCGGCTGTGATGCCTGGATGTGGCGGCACGAGCGTATGTACGGACAATAAAGCGGAAGCCAAACAAACGACCAAAGCCACATGCAGCTTAGGCAGCCGCCCGACTAAAGACATCACCAAACCAATAAGTACGACAAAACCTGAATCGCAAAATATGGGCAAACCAATGAGAAAACCCATCAAAACGACAGCAAGAGGAGCTTTTTTTTCGCCTGTTTTTGAGAGGATAAAATTGGCTAAACTGAGCGTGGCGTTCGATTTTTCAAGCAAAATGCCTATGGTTGTGCCAAAAATTATCAGTAATCCGATTTTTTCAAGCGTTGAACCAAAGCCTGTTTTGAGCATACTGATGACTTTTTCGCCGTCAAAACCTGCGGCAAAACCAACAGTTGCGGCAACAATCAGTAAAACAAAAAAAGTATTAAACTTGAACCGCGCACTCAATAGGATGATGGCGGCGATGCTTGAAACGAGCAGCGTGGCAACGTAAAGTGGTGACAGCATGGTGGTTGGTTTCTGAACAATGATAAAGATGGTTTTTCCAGAAAGGCTTTATCATTTTAAAAGCTTTCTTAGCGGAAAAGTAGTCAAAATATCACTATTTTCATTTTATCCAAAGGCAATAATTTACGCCTAAACCAATCGTTGGTACGATTCGGTTGATACGTCCATCAAGAGATGCCCCAAATTGACCATACATAGTCAACATTTTATGGGTATAATGGAGCGTTACATTCATTTGCAAATTGGACAACTCGGCACTTTCAACCCCCATACCGCATTGCGCTCGCAAGCCTAAAATATCGTTTTCATTTAGTTGTTCTCTGAATTCCCTAAACATAACAAAAGAATGTAGGTGATGAGACGATTGGTAAAGTCTCTTCAAGCTTGTATCTCGTGGAATCTCACGCAACCGATAATACGCGCCGTATTCAGTAGTCCATGTGTAGGAAAAACCGAAAGTGGTTTCTGAAGAAGGTGAGGACATGACTCTTCTATCAAATAAATGCCGAAGGGGAGGCACTCGGAAACCGACTTCTCCTCGAACGGTTGAACCACTGTACCGAAAGGGCGTGTTTCTACTGTTTTTCGTATAATAACTGCCTAAATAACCACCTGCATTGAACGCCAAATGACCGCCATCGAACACACGGCTGTAACTCAAACTGCCTTCACCGAAGCGGTTTTTTTCATTAATATCGTAGGTATTGCCCGTTGTTGCGCGACCACAAATATTGATGGACGAAGTGGGTTCACCCTCGTACCAAGGGCGCGTAATGTGTGCAGACGGATTGCCAAGTGTTGCAGGACCGTAGGAACCGCAATTTGTGAAGAAAAGCGTACTTAAAACGCAAAAGGTGATGATTTGTAAACTTTTTTGAATTTTCATATTGATTGAAGTGTTATAAATGGATAATTTGTTTTGCCTAATAACACAAAGTTCGCAAACAATATTGATGAAAAATGAGGAATTTCGATTATGACAAATTTTTATTTCGCTCATGTCAATAAGATTCTGTGATTTCATCAATTTATCGTAAAATAGCGGCAAAATTGAAAGATGGAAAATAATTTTGAAGAAAAAGGGGCCCCTCAGTATAAAACGTCGAATTTGTCGTTGCGTCCTAAATCCGAGTATTCTGCTGTGGGCGTGATAGCGATATGCTTCGCTTTTTTTGTTGTGGGTAATGTGATTGGCAGTGCGATTATGATTGCTTTGGCAAAGGCGAACGGTTTGGATTTAGCATCCGTTATCAGCAGTGTGAATGAAAATTCACCCATCGGAACGCGCAATTTTATGCGGGCTACTTTGTTTCTGAACCATATTTTTTCTTTCATTTTACCTGCCTTAGCGACGGTTATTTTTGTTTATAAAAAATTGTGGGTCAATTATTTACGCCTTGATAAGAAACCTTTTGTGGAGAGCATCTTATTGGGCATTGCTTGGTTTGTGGTGAGTATTCCGTTTATTCAATGGGCTTATCAACTCAATCAAAAACTGCCGTTGCCACAATGGATGCTCAACCTTGAAAATGATACAAGTAACTTGTTGGAAGGCATTATTGCACAAAATAATTTTTATGAAATTGTCCTCAACGTATGTCTCATTGGCGTTATCCCTGCGATAGGCGAGGAGATGATGTTTAGAGGCATCATTCAGCAGCAAATTGGGCGGCTTTTGAAGAACGAACACCTTGTCATTTGGGTATCGGCAGCGATATTTTCAGCGATTCACATGCAGTTTCAAGGCTTTTTTGCGCGTATGTTGCTCGGTTCATTGCTGGGTTATATGTTCATTTGGACAAAAAGCCTGTGGGTGCCAATGGTGCTGCATTTGCTCAATAATGGCGTGCAAATCATAGGTATTTATGCTTTGGGCATCAAACCATCTGAGATGGATAAAATGACAGATGCGGACAAAATGCCTTGGTGGTTGGGGCTTATTTCACTCTTTTTGGCTGTACGTTTAGGGATATATATTCAGAAAATACATGAAAAAAATTCTGAAATCCCTTTAACAGTAGAAAATACTGTTGAGGAAAAAAATCCCGATACCTTCGGGAAGGGGTTCTAACCCAATGATTTGACCAAAGCGACGATACCAATAATGATGAATTGAACACCAATTGACATCGTAATAAACGCCATAATGCGCGAACCTGCTTTCAGACCAGAAACGCCTAAAAAACGATTCATCAAAGGCGCAGACCGCAAAATGCCATAGACAATCAAGCCATTGAGTAATATGACACCTGAGACAATCAGCCCTTCCTCCCATGTATCATAGTCTGCATTGAAGCCTATGAGCAGAGAAATAGAGCCTGGACCTGCCAATAATGGCATTGCTAAAGGCGAAAAGGAAATGTCCGCTTTTGTCATGGCTTCGTCTTGTACATCGCTGTTTATAGCACGACTTTCTGCAAACTTATCGTTCATCAAGGCATAACCGGAACTCAAAATGATGAGTCCGCCTGCAATGCGCAACGAATTGATTTGCAAACCGAAAAAGTTAAGAATATATGAACCCGCCCAGAAGAAAGCGAGACAAATGCCGACAAAATATAGGGTAGTTGCTAAGGCGATTTTGTTACGTTCAGCTTTATTGGAGCTGGCAGTCAATGTCAGATACATTGGAATCGCACCGACAGGATTGACGACGGAAAACAGTTTGGCAAGTACAGCGACGAAGATTGATAACATAGTTTTAACGGTTGGGTTGAGAAAGTTGGATTTCTTTCGATGATAAAAGCGACTCAAAAATAATTTTTTTCTTACTTTTGAAGTTATAAACATTCATTAATTATTAAAAATTAAAAAACTGCACAATATGAATAAGAACATTTTTTTTATCCTAACACTTCTTTTTGCCAGCTCTTGTGGTCTTTTTGACACAAAATCAGCCGATCAAACGGCTCAGGAAACCGCTTTGAATACCCTTCAAAATCCTTCAAAAGACACATTAGCAACCCAATCGGTCGTAGAAAAGCCAAAAACCAAGGGAAAAGCTCAGACGACTACGCCACTGCCTTCAAAACCGCTGACGGCTGTAACGCCTTCACCGCCCAAACCACCCCTTAATGCCACTACCCCTTCTAAGAAATCAGTTGCAGGTGCACCCAAGCCCGTAGCAACACCTAAAACGACACCCAAAGCGGCTTCGATACCCGTCATTTCTAAAGATAACAAAGTGCCGACTTCTGCTTCAATCGTCAAAAAACCGCCTGTTCAAGTAACAGCAAAAGGAGCGGGTACACCTACGCCTTATGGAGCGTCAGTTGGTTTTGACAATCAAATGCTTGCGGCTGTGAATGCGTTGCGCAAATCTGGCGTTAATTGCGGTGGCGAGATGATGCCGCCTGTAAAACCTTTAGCTTGGAATGTGAAATTGGAAAAAGCAGCAGTGATACATGCCTTAGATATGGACAAAAACAATCATTTCAGTCATGTTGGAACAGATGGCTCTTTGCCCGATGACCGTATCAAGTCGGCGGGTTACGAATGGGCTCAAGTCGGTGAGAATATAGGTCGTGGCTACAAAGATGTTGCCGCCGCTGTTAAAGGCTGGAAAGAATCATCGAACCATTGTAAACAAATGATGAGTGCAGATGTAACCCAAATCGGTGCAGCTCAAAAGGGGAGTTATTGGTGTCAAGCTTTCGCGACACCCCTTCAATAATGGATAATTGATAATGGATAATAACTGTAAATTATCCATTATCAACTATCCAATATTCATTATAAAAATGACGTTTGGGAATAATGAAAAAGAAAATCGTCACTTTACTAACCTTTTGCCTTGTTTTTGTGGCTTGTTCAAAGGCGCAACGATTGGCTTATAATTCAAAAACACCCCCCTCCGTATTTCCGACGGAAACGGGTAATTTTCGGGCTGATGTGTTGACAGCCGTTAATTTGGTTCGTTCAAGCGGATGCCGATGCGGTGGTAAAACGATGCCAGCTGTGCCGCCAGTTCGTTGGAACAGTCAATTAGAAGAAGCGGCTATTCGCCATGCGAAAGATATGGCTGCCCACAACCATTTTAATCATATCGGTACAGATGGCTCAGAAATAGACAATCGCATTGATGCGACGGGCTATAAATGGATGCAAGTTGGCGAAAACATCGCGTGGGGTTACTTCTCTATCGCTGATGTGATGGCTGGCTGGATAAAAAGCCCGAGCCACTGTTTACAATTGATGAGCGACAAAGTTGACGAAATGGGCGTTGCCAAAAATGGTAAATACTGGGTTCAAGATTTTGCTAAAAAACGGACGTGGTGAATTTGGTTATTCGTTATTCGTTATTGGTAGCGACCTGTAACGAATAACCAATCCTGAATAACGAATAACGAAAAATCAATCAATATGTCTTTCCCTTTTATTCCCTACGAAATACCTACTCTTTCAGCCGCAGAAACGGTTCAAAAAGCTGACGATTTTTATTACAACATGGATGCACGCCGTTCTGTTCGGCACTTTTCAGACAAACCTGTGCCTCGTTCTGTTATTGAAAAACTGATTTTGACCGCTTCGACAGCACCTTCGGGCGCGCACAAACAGCCGTGGACTTTCTGTGCGGTTGGTGACCCCTCAGTAAAAAGTCAGATTCGAGCAGCGGCTGAAAAAGAGGAATTTGAAAGTTACAACGGGCGCATGTCGGAGCAGTGGCTCAAAGACCTTGCGCCTTTGGGAACGGATTGGGAAAAACCATTTTTAGAGATTGCGCCGTGGCTGATTATCGTTTTTGCTCAAAGTACAGGAGTCGCAAAAGAGAAACATTATTACGTACAAGAGTCCGTCGGTATTGCTTGTGGTTTCTTGATAGCAGCGATTCACCAAGCGGGTTTGGTGACGTTGACGCATACGCCCAGCCCAATGAATTTTTTGAAAACCCTTTTGAAAAGACCCGACAATGAACGTCCTTTCCTGCTTTTACCTGTCGGATACCCTGCCGATGATGTGTTAGTACCTGATATTGAACGCAAATCCTTAGAAAAAGTAGCCGTTTTTATTTAGCCAACACACGCGGACGTTTGAAAATCGGCACAGTCGAACAAGGCTCACCATACATAATACTTTGTGCAAACGGTTGGAGTTTATGCGTCAGATTGACATAAGCAGCAGGCGGCACAGGCTTGTCGGAACAGCCTTTTATGACGACTCGTTTGCCGTCGTACTGCGAAGCATCGAAATCAGCAAGTTTTTGAGCGTAGTATGTTTTATAAAAATTGTCCACATCGCCTTGAAAAATCTCTTTGGCATGTGGTGCAGCATAAGCAGCCACGAGCATATAAGCCCAAACAGGAATTATGGCATCGGCAGTGCAGTCAACAACAAGGTGTTTTCCTTCGTATTGCGCCCAATCATGGTTTTTACATGCTTCGCGGAAGTCTTTTTCTTTCAAAATCAACTCCATAAAAAGGTAGTCTTTTAGGTCGAACACAGCGATGGCTTCTTTCGGGAAAAAGTCTTCAAGATTCAACGTGATTAAGCCGCTTTCTGCAACGCGATTTACGAGTGGTTTATTTATAATTTCCATATTTTTAATGGCGAATATTGTAATGGTGAATATCAGCAGAGAATTTACTCTTAATAAACAAAATACTGAGGGGGTGGTTCAAGTGAAAAGAGAAAAGTGAAAAGTGAAAAATGAAAAGAAGTACTTTTCACTTTTCATTTTTCATTTTCCTCGCCGATTTTATTTTCTACTTCTTTAAAATCCTTTGGTTTGGGTAAATCTCTAAGGCTTTTGATGCCAAAATAGTCCATAAACTTATCACTTGTGCCATAAACGAGTGGTCGTCCAGGGGCATCGCTTCTGCCGAGAATCGCAACCAATTCTTTTTCTAATAATTTATTCATTGCATAATCGCAACTCACGCCGCGTATTTGCTCAATTTCTGTTTTTGAAATCGGCTGCTTGTAGGCGACAATAGAAAGCGTTTCCAAAGCGGCTTGAGACAGGCGTTTTTTAGTCGTTTGCTTCAAAAATGTACCGACAGTCCCATGATAAGTCCCTTTTGTGAGGAACTGAAAACCGTTTGAAATTTCGACAATATCAAAGGAAAAAGTCGGTTCAGCGTAGCGATTTTTCAGTTCTTCGATACCCCTCAGTATATCGTCGTCTGCGAACTCCGTTTCAAAGGTGGCGTTCAAAACACTTTTGATTTCAACGAGTGAAATGGGGTGTTCTGTGGTGAATATCAAGGATTCGATGTGTTGCGTCAAAAATTCCATGCGGCAAAGGTAGAAAGTAATGATGAATGATGAAAGATGAATTTTCTAAATGAAGTAGCCTCATTTCGACATTCAATATTCCTCGTTGCGTTTTAGATATTTAAAACTATTTTGATAAAGTCCTCGAAATGTCTTGTCTATATGCACTCCACGCAGGAATAACCGCTGCCAAAAAGCCAATAATAACCGCACCGACCAGTAAATACCACTCCTCCGTCAGCCACATCCAACCACTGAATGAGTAGCGATAAGCATCGCTCATGTATTTTGCCAACACTTGCATAGACCCATGACTTAAAGCAATGCCGATGCAGAAACCCATGATACTCAATAAGATACCTTCGCAAACGATGAGTAAAAACAAGCGGCTGCGCCCTGCACCCATGACCCGCATGAGCGCCAATTCGTATTTTCGTTCTTTCAAAGAATTGAATAACGCAATGAAAATACTCAAACCTGACACCACTATAATAAGGAGTGCCAATGCTCGCAACGCCTTTTCACCTACGCCCATCATCTCGTAAAGGCGGTTGATTTCAAGGGCGGGCGTGGCGGCTTGCATATCTGTATTTTGATTCAAATTGCGTTGAAAATTTAAGGTTTGGACGTTCCGCATCTTGAATTGAAGCAAAAGAGACGTGATTTGATGCGTTGAATCGGCTTGTAAAAGAGCCGTTCTGTCGTCTAAATCAGTTGAATTTGGCGGATTTACTGAGGGGGGGATTTCTGCATGATGTTCAGCATTTTCGCCTTCAAGTTCTGCTTGGGCGTGTTCGTGGACTGCCCAAATGCTTTGCGTAGCGGTCAGAATGAGTTGGTCTATAACTGTTCCTGTCGGTTTTAAAATGCCAACAACTTTGAACGCAGCTTCTTCATGTTCACCGCCGTTTTCGTCGAGACCGTGGTTGCTGTTGAATTTTGTACCAATTTTTAAGCCTGTGCGCTCTGCAACGGTTGCGCCTATGTTGGTTTCAAGTGGTGCGTTCCACAAAACACCTTCGGCAATTTCAGCATTGTATAGCCCTAAAAAATCGTGTAATGTGCCGACAATCCGATATGTTTTGTAGGAATCACCCAACGACAAAGGCACTGATTTTTTTATCAAAGGATGTCTTGGATTTAAAAATGGCTTGGCAGATTGTAGCGAAATATTACCCGTTGGTGCGTCAATATGGTACATATTCGCCAAAATGAGCTGCAAAGGGCTGCCTTTTGCGCCTACAACAATGTCCACGCCCGCCAAGTTTTTCTCAAATTTATCAGTCAATTGTTTATTCAATAACAATAACAGCGAAGTGAGACCGACACCAAGGGCAAACAGTACCAAAGTCAACAACATACTGAGGGGGCGGTTTGTTAGATTTTTCCAAGCGAGAGAAAGTATATTCATAGCTGAATTTGATTTTTAAAATAGTTTTTTAAACGTCCGTCATGGGTGACGATAAGGAGCGTGGCGTTGGCTTCTTTGGCTTGCGATTCTAAAAGTTGAATGACTTCCTCAGCATTGTGGTCATCGAGAGCAGAAGTAGGTTCATCTGCTAAAATTACTGAGGGGTTGTTGATGAGGGCACGGGCGACATTAACTCTTTGTGCTTCGCCAACGCTCAATTCATCGGGTTTAGATTTTAGCTTATGGCTTAAATTTAATTTTTGTAAAAAATTATGGACCAATACTTTATCTTGTTTATTGCCTGCTAACTGTTGTGCCAAAAGCAGATTTTCTTCAACTGTTAAGGCACGAACAAAATGCGCTGTTTGAAAAATAATGCCAATGTTTTGACCTCGAAAATGGTCAAGTGCAGACCCCCTCAGTATAGAGATGTCTGTGTCATTGATTTTGATATTTCCTTTTTGAGGCGACAATAAGCCGCCGAGCAAGTGGAGTAGGGTGGTCTTTCCACTGCCCGATTGACCGAGCAGAAGCCATTGTTCACCTTTGGCACAAGTCAAATCTGGAAATTGAAGGTTGCTTTTGCTGTCGTAGCTGAATTGCAATTGTCGCGTTTCGAGCATAATTAGATTTGTTTTTACAAAGAATAATATATGGGCAAAGTTAAAGATTTATTCGATTTATTCTGTTTCCTGTGTTTTGAGTTTAAATAAATTGTTTAAAAGATGGCATTTGTTAATATAAAACCAATATTCGTCGAGTATATAAAAAAAAAGGAAATGGGTTTGTAACTTTGACCGTTTAATCGTTGTGTTTAAGTATAAAAAAAATTCTTCTTTATCAAATCATCGTATTTATATTAACATGTTTGACATGAAAAAAAACTTCTTAATTACTTTAGGTTTAGCGTCTTTAATTATCGTTTGTTTTTTTGTTTTTAAAAAAAATGTAGAAAAATCGAACAGCACTTTATCACCCATTCAACTAAAATCTGAAATTATCCAATCTCATTCAGATTTACCTTCTCCAGAAGAAAATAGAGACATTCAAATTCAACCTGATGGATCTAAAAAATGCACAAAAAAGAATGGTATTTGTTGTAATTCTAAGAAATCCCCATCTAATGATATAGAAAATGGCGAAAAAAACGACCGTTTGGAAACCTTAGAAGACCCAGATGATGTTGTTTCGACTGACCCTCATGCTCGAAAATGGAGTTTGCAAGAACGATTTGGAGAAGCAGCTCAAATCGAATTTGAAAAAACAAAAGACCCTGCCCTCGGCTATGTACCTTCTGAACGGTTGTTGGATGCGCTTGATAAAACCAAGCGGATGCAGGAACAAATGCAGCTTACAGACATCAATAATCGGGGCGCATTGGCGAATGTCCGTTGGCTCGAACGTGGGCCCAATAATATCGGTGGACGGACACGTGCTATTCAAGTGGATTTGAATGACAAAACGGGCAACACCGTTTTTGCGGGTGGCGTTACAGGTGGTCTTTACAAAGCGACGGATGTGAGTGGCGTTGCCAAATGGGAAAAAGTGTATGACTGGTTGGACAATATTACGATTAGTAGTATTGCACAAGACCCTAAGAATCCACAAATTATGTACGTTGGTACAGGTGATACGGATGGCGCGGGGGCTTTTGTACCAGGTCAAGGCGGAACATTGGGCGTTGGTATCTACAAATCAATAGATGGTGGCAAAACATGGAATATATTGCCTGCGACAACGATACCTCGTTCAGCGAGCTATCAATATGTGACTAAAATCATCGTGACACCCGATAGCGGCTATGTGTTTGCATCTACTTTTACAGGTGTTTTCAAGAGCAAAGATGGAGGTTTGACGTGGAAAATCGTCTTAGGTGGCAAGATATGGGATATGGATCGTGGTTCTGATGGACGTATTTATGCAGCGACACAGAGTGGTGCGCAAGTGTCTAAATCTTTTGGTGAAGCGGGTACTTTCACTACGATGTCTGGCGGTACGGGTTTTCCAACAAATTTGAACCGCGTACAGATTGCTTGTGCGCCGAGCAATCCCGATGTTGTTTATATTGTAGGTGCTTTGGCGAGCAATGGTGCTTCACCTATTTATCGCTCAAACAATGCGGGTGCTACATGGACTCAAGGTGCTACACCACCGAGAGGTTGCGGTGGCACTGGTGAGTTTTCAAGCGGTCAAGCATGGTATGATTTAACGATTGCCGTTGACCCGCTTAATGCGACGATGGTTTGGGTCGGTGGCATCGAACAATGGCGCAGTGCTGACAGTGGTGCAACCTGGCAGCAAATGACGGGCGGTTATTGCGCAAGCAGTTTTCCGTATGCGCATGTTGACCAGCATACTTTGCATTTTGACCCTTTAAACCCCTCAGTATTGTATGTTGGAAATGATGGGGGAGTCTTCCGTGTGACGAATGCAGCAGCTAAACACGCCATTAAAGAATTGAATAATGGCTTCACAACGACTCAATTTTATGCCTGTGCCATTCATCCCGATTCAGGTTCGACGCATTTTCTTGCGGGGGCGCAAGACAATAACTCCATTTTGGTTTCTGGTTCTAAAAATGTTGGCAACGGGCGTGCTGTTTTAGGCGGCGACGGTTTTTACTGCTTCATTGACCAAGACAATCCTGATATTCAAATCGCATCGAGTCAAGGCGGTAACTGGGGGCTTTCCACCAATGGTGGTATCAGTTTTAGTGGTGGTCGGTCTTCAAGTGGCAGTTTTTATTGCCCTGCAGACTATGATGATAAAGCGAATATTCTGTATGCACAAACGACGGCTGGTGACCTATGGCGTTGGAAAGTATCAACTACTGAAACACCCCAGACGGTAGATGTATCTGGCGTGACTTTGACGGGCAATGTCTCTCAATATTATGTAGATAAAAACATTGCCAATCGGCTCTTTGTAGGTACAAGAACAGGCTCACTTTATGTGGTTGATAGTGCGAATGTCGGAACAACGCTTAATAGTGTCTCTCGAATTGGTGCTTTTTCAGGTTATATCAGCAGCATTGAAGTTGAAAAAGGTAATTCAAATCATATCCTCGTGTGCATCAGTAGTTACGGTGTCAATCAAATTCAAGAAACAAAAGACGGCGGAACTAACTGGACAGTTTGCGACGGTAATTTGCCTGATATGCCTATTCGTTGGGGTATTTTCAATCCAAATGACGCAACTCAAGCATTAATTGCAACAGATGCAGGTGTTTGGTCAACTGAATTACTGAATGGCGCGACCACAACATGGATTCCACCTACACCTGTTCGTGGTATTCCAATCGTTAGAACAGATATGCTGCAATATCGTGAATCCGACAAAATGGTGTTGGCGGGTACTTATGGACGTGGTATGTGGACAACAAATGTATTCGGCAAGGCAACCGCAGCTATGGAATATCCGCAAGTTTCATACCTCGATGTACCCGTACCGTTCAAAGGTGAAACGTCGGTTGCAGCAGGTAATTTCCTTTGGAAATTCAACGATGGCACAACCGATACGCTTGAAAATACAAAAAAAACCTTCAAACAAGTCGGCACTTTTGATGTCAGTTTGACGATAAATAACAATAATGCCTTGGTGAAAAACGGCAAAATTCAGATTTTGCCCACTTTGCCGACACCTTATAAAACAACAACTGCGGGTTATGCAGGTAGTTTCGACGTAGCTAATTGGGATACCCATTTTGGCGCATGGAGTGCATCAGGTTCTAAATTTGTACGTGGTAAATCGGGCGTTTTTGGCAAAGATGGCACCCACAGTGGTGCATTTGCCTACGTTTTAGACCCAACTGCCCAAACTTACCAAAAAGGAACGCTCGCTTATTTGCATTTACCGAATTACGATATGACCCAAACGGGCATTTATCAATTCAGTTTTTGGGCAAATTATGATGCACAACTCGGACGTGATGGTTTGCAAGTTGAATATTCACTCGATAAAGGATTGACTTGGCGCACTTTAGGCTCTAAAGCTGACCCAAATTGGTATAATTATCAAAACACGTCTGTTACTGACGGGGCTTTCAATATTGGTGAATCCATGATTTCAGGAACGGCTGACAATTGGACGCGTTTTAAACTCAATATCAGCAATCTTTCAGGCAATTCAAATGTCGCTTTCCGTTTTGTTTTCAAGGCAGGAACATTTGCCCCAGGCGCAGGTGTTGCGATTGACGATGTTGTCATCACACGTTATGAAGGTAAAAATGAAACGGCTGTTATTTCGCAGACGGGTGCATTTAACAAAGCAGGTAATGGTATTGATATCAAGTTTCAGACACAACCTGAATATTTTGCGCAATATTTCGACCTTGAAGTGTCTTTAAATGGACGTGATTGGAACAAAATTAATACATCTATAAATGCTGTGGGCGGTTCAACGGAGGAGTTACAGGAATATACCTCTACTTTTTTAGGTACACCTTTTGACTTATATTACTTCCGTGTACGTTCTGTCAACACCAATGCAGCCGCTAATTACAGTCTTAATTTTAGGACAACGCCTTTTGTTGTCAAACGGAATAAAGATTTGCCTTTGACTATAAACAAGGTATTCCCAAGTCCTTTTACCAGTTTTATTGGCATAACTTTTACCGATATTCCAAATGCAGATGTGGTTTATGATTTGTTCGATGTGGGAGGTCGTTTGATTTCTTCGCAAACAGTAGCCGCATTTAATGGCATTTATCAAGAATTGAAAGTACCAAATTTGCCCAAAGCGGTTTATTTACTCCGCATCAAAATTGGTGATAACAAAGCTGAAAGTATTAAGCTGTTTGGTGGAAATTAAACGAATCACAGCGTTTTTCCTTTACTTTGCAACCTAACCGTCCTAAAAACGTTCTTTGGTGCAGACGTTTCCCATGAAACAACGGCTCGGAACACACGATACAAGACTAAAAAAATATGCTCAGTTTTCAATATCCTACTTGGTACATCCTTTTTTGCGCTTTGCTCGGCTTGGCATTTGCAGCAGCTTTATATTATCGCGATGCGACTTTCAAGGAGCAATCGCCCATGTTTAACAAGATATTAGGCACATTGAGGTGGTTAACCGTAACCATTATAGCAATCCTTTTGCTCTCACCCGTTCTGAAATCATCGGTAACAGAAATCAAAAAACCTGTCGTCGTTTTGGCGCAAGACGTGTCCGAATCCATCGCCATAGCCGTCAAAGACACCCCTCAGTATAAAAGCCAATTTGAGGCTTTGAAAACGGCTTTGGGCGACAAATACGATGTCAAAACCTATTCTTTTGGCGAAAAAGTACGTGAAGGCATTGATTTTCAATTCAAAGACAAATTGACAAATGCGTCTGATTTGGTCAAAAATGTCTATGATTTGTATTCCAATCAAAACCTCGGTGCGCTTGTTATAGCCTCTGATGGTATTTACAACGAAGGCTCGAATCCACTTTATGCCGCCGCTAAACTGAATGCACCTGTTTATACTATTGCGCTCGGTGACACAACGCCCAAGCGTGATTTAATTGTTAAACGTGTTTTTCACAACAACATCGCTTATCTCGGAGATAAATTCAATATTCAAATTGATGTTGCTGCCGACAATTGTGCGGGTTCAAATACCTCCCTAACCGTCGCTCGATTAGATGCTGCGGGCAACCCCTCAGTCGTCAGCACCACGCCCATTTCTATCAATAAAAATGATTTTTTTACGACAAAAGAAGTAATACTTGATGCGTCACAAGCAGGAGTCATGCGCTTTCGTATTGCCGTTACAAGTGTTAATGGAGAAGCAACAACGGTTAATAATGTCAAGGAAATTTTTATTGAAGTTTTAGACGCAAGGACTAAAATTTTGATTTTAGCCAATGCCCCACATCCCGACCTTGCTGCCATCAATGAAGGCATCGTCTTGAACAAAAACTACACCGTATCAATAGGTTATGTCAATGATTTAAAGGTAAATGTAGGCGATTACGATTTTGTCATACTCCATCAGGTCCCCTCAGTAACAAACGGTGGTGATGCCGCTTTGAACATTTTAAACGGCAAAAAAACACCTCGTTTATACATCGTAGGCGCACAAAGCGACAGCCGCAAGTTGACGACGATGCAAAACCTAATGACTTTAAACGCAGATGGAAAAAACATGAACGATGTACAAGCCACTTTAAACGGTGGTTTCAATTTGTTCAAGCTCGATAATACTTTTAGTCAATTCCCCAATTTCAATCCGATTCAATCGCCTTTTGGCGAGTTCAAAGAAGCCGGTGGTGGACAAGTGTTGTTTTATCAAAAAATTGGCAAAGTAGATACCAAATACCCACTCATCATGCTCGGCGAATCGAATGGCATTCGCACAGGCATCATTGCCGCAGAAGGTTTGTGGCGGTGGCGACTTTTTGACTTCGCACAACACCAAAACCATGAATTATTTGATGGTTTGATGTCAAAAATCATCACTTATTTGTCCGTCAAAGAGGACAAAAGGAAGTTCCGCGCAGCATCAGATAAAAATATGTATCGTGAAAACGAACCTGTTCAGTTCTCTGCTGAACTTTATAACAACAGTTATGAACTCATAAATGACTCCGATGTCCGCGTCATTTTGACAAATGGTGAAGGCAAACAATTTCCTTACACCATGAACAAGGAGGGTCGTTCTTATGCCCTCAATGCAGGTATTTTGCCCGTTGGCAACTATCAATACAAAGCCACAACAAGCGTTGGTGGACAACAATTGGAAGCGGGTGGTGCGTTCAGCGTTCAACCGATTCAGTTAGAGCTGTATGAAACCACAGCCGACCACGCTGTGTTACGTGCCTTAGCGAATCAGTTTGGTGGCAGCATGGTTTATCCAAAAGACATGGTTTCTATTGCCGATTCCATCAAAGCACGGACTTTGAAACCCGTTATGTACACGACTAATAAGACAGAATCTGTGATGAATCTGAAATGGATTTTTGGCTTATTGATATTGTTATTGGCGACGGAGTGGTTTTTGAGACGGTATTTTGGCGGATATTAGTTTGTATGTTTCAGCGACAAAATTGACCCCTCAGTTAAAACAGTTTCTTACACTATCCTACCTTAATAGTGGATGTTATTTTTGGAACTTCATTTAGTGAATGATTGCCAATACAAGAATAGTTTTTGCCTTCAAAAATCGAACTTAAAAATGAGAAAAACATTTTGAAAAAACCTCGTTTGCCAAATTTCAAAACGCAATGACTACCTTTGCAACCGAAGCGAGAAACGAATATCTCGATGACCTGAATATGAGTAAAATGACAAAACTAAAAATAGGCGTTTTGGGTGCGGGACATCTCGGCAAAATACATTTGCGCTGCATACAACAAGCAAGTGAACGATTTGAACTGGTCGGCTTTTTTGATGCAGATGCAGCAAATGCCGCTAAAATTGCTGAAGAATTAAACATTCAGGCTTTCGATACGGCTGAATCCCTTATGGACTCAGTGGACGTTGTGGACATTGTTACGCCTACAATTTATCATTTTTCGCTGGCAAAAGCCGCAATACTGAGGGGTCGGCACGTTTTCATTGAGAAGCCCTTGACGCATACCGTTGCAGAAGCGGAGGAATTGTTGGTTTTAACAAAAAAACAAGGCGTGAAGGTGCAAGTCGGTCATGTTGAACGTTTTAACCCTGCGTTTTTATCACTCGGTGATATTTCGATTGAACCTTTATTTATTGAAGCGCATCGTTTGGCGACTTTCAATCCGCGCGGCACTGATGTTTCAGTGATTTTAGATTTAATGATTCACGATATAGACCTCGTTTTGCATTTGGTCAATTCAGAAGTGAAGGCCATTCATGCTTCGGGCGTTGCGGTTGTCAGTGCTTCTCCAGATATTGCGAATGCCCGTATTGAGTTTGAAAATGGCTGTGTGGCAAATTTAACTGCGAGTCGCATGAGTTTAAAACAAATGCGTAAAGTCCGATTTTTTCAACGTGATGCGTATTTAAGTCTCGATTTTTTAGAGAAAAATGCGCAAATTATTCGCCTTTTAGATAAAAATACTGAGGGGGGTGATTTGATGGAAATGGATACGGCTCGAGGAAAAAAATGGATTGATATCAAAATGCCTGAACCTTTAGCTGTCAATGCCATACAATTGGAATTAGAAACATTTGCTGATAGTATAGTTCAAAATACTAAACCTAAGGTGACTATCGAAGACGGTTATCGCGCCTTAAAAGTAGCCCATCAAATTATTGAAGTGATTGGCGATACAACATTATCATAAGAAATGATGAATCATAAATGATGAATGATGAATTAGTAAAGCCCTTGATAATCACCGTTTTGCGAAATGAAACAAGGCTGTCTAAATCAAAAAACAACAAAATGGCTTTTTTCAAAAAAACACTTCTCTATTTATTTGCAGCTTTTGTGTGCCTATTCTTCAACACTTGTGTCAAGGAAAATGCAGTACCCGCTTACCTCTACATACCTTCATTTACGCTGACGACAACATCGGGACAAGGCACTGCCGCACATAAAATCACAGACGTTTGGGTCTATGTGGATGGCAATTTGCAAGGTATTTATCAATTACCCGCACAATTTCCAGTTATAGATATCGGGAAACACGACATTCAGCTATTTCCTGGGGTGCGCAACAACGGTATCAAATCAAATCCTGTTATTTATCCTTTCTTGAATCCTTTCGCTAAAACGCTTGACTTAGCCTCGGGCAAAATAGATACGGTGCGACCGACAACAACCTATACAAGCAGTACAAATTTCAAAATATTAGAAAATTTTGAAACAGGGAACACCCTTAATGTTGATAAAGATAACACGAATGCTATACGTTTTAGTCAAGTGGAAAATGGTTTTGAAGGTAAATGTGCTGGTCTAACAATGACCAAAACCAATTCATATTTTGAAAAAGGCATAAGCATAAAAGCTCAATTCCCTGATGCTTTACAAAACGTTTATCTCGAAATACACTATAAAACGCAGTCGCCGCTTTCAGTTGGCATATTCGGTTCAAGTGCTGCAAATACCATAGGTATTACAAATTACAAGGTAACACTCTTCCCAACCGATGTTTGGAATAAAACGTATATCAACTTAACAAATGAAGTTAAAGCCATGCGCCTGACTGATTATCAAATTGTTTTCAAAAGTCTTTTGCCCGATTCTATCTCAACGGCAACCGTTTTGATTGATAATATTAAATTATTACAACAATAGTCCATTTCAATATGCCCCCTCAGTATTTCTGAAACATTTTGAAATTTGAAATTAAAAAAATGACAAAACAACGCCGCATAGACACCATCGTATATACCGTCGCTGACTTCTTGACAGCCATGGTGGCTTGGACGTGTTTTTTTCTGTATCGAAAATGGACTGTTGAAGGCGTGAAATGGGGTAGTTTTGACGTGTTAAACGACCCTAAATTTGCAGCAGGTGTCATTCTTATACCTATTGGATGGATATTGTTTTATGCTATTTTTGACAAATACCGAGACATTTATCGTCTTTCACGCCTAACAACCATAGCTCGGACGTTTTTTCTTACGTTTTTTGGAGTCTTGTTTTTATTCTTTACACTCATTCTCGATGACTTTGTAACGGGTTATGCCTCTTATTATCGCTCGTTTTTGACCCTTTTCGTTTTGCATTTTTTTTGGACGGTAACGGTTCGGATGATTCTTTTAACTCGCGCAAGTCGGCGATTGAAATCAGGTATCGTCAGTTTTAGAACGCTCATCATTGGCGGCGACCACAATGCGTTGGAATTGTATGAAGAAATCGAAGGACGTGAGAAAAAATTAGGTAATCATTTCGTCGGTTTTGTGGACTCAAACGGCAATTCGACCAATGTTTTAGAACAGCACTTAAAGAAACTGGGCGGTATCAATGATTTATCGAATATCATCGCTGAGCAAGGCATTGAAGAAGTCATTGTTGCCATCGAAACAAGTGAGCATGGACGCATGAAACATATCCTCGATGTGATGTTCGATTTTGGCGACCGCATCCTCATTAAAGTCATTCCCGACATGTATGACATCATGGTGGGAACAGTAAAAATGAATCACTTATACGGTGCTGTACTCATCGAAATCCGACAAGAACTCATGCCTTATTGGCAAAAAGTTGTGAAACGTTTGATTGATGTTACGGTCAGTATCACAGGTATTACTGTGCTTTTACCGATTTATGCCTATATCGCGCTTCGGGTTCGTATATCGTCCAAAGGCCCTATTTTTTATTTTCAAGAACGGGTTGGTTTGAATGGTAAATCCTTCAATATTATTAAGTTCCGTTCTATGTACATGGATGCAGAAAATGGCGGCCCGATGCTGTCACGCACCGACGACGACCGTTGTACGCCTTGGGGGGCGACGATGCGTAAGTGGCGGCTCGATGAATTGCCTCAATTTTTTAATGTCTTGATTGGCGAAATGTCTTTGGTTGGACCACGTCCAGAACGGCAGTTTTATATTGACCAAATTATGGCGCGTGCGCCGCATTTTCGGCATTTATTGAAAGTTCGTCCAGGCATTACGTCTTGGGGACAGGTAAAGTACGGCTACGCTTCAACGGTAGATGAAATGATACAGCGCTTGAAATTCGATATTTTATACATTGAAAATATGTCGTTATCTCTCGATTTCAAGATTTTATTCTACACCATTGTTGTATTGATGCAAGGCAGAGGGAAATGATGAAATATGAAATATGAAAACGCGACTTACTATACTGAGGGGGTCACTTTTTCATCATTCATCATTCATCATTCATCATTCATATTTCATACTTCATATTTAAAAAACTATGCTTGCAAAACGCATTATTCCTTGCCTTGATATCAAAGACGGACGCACTGTCAAAGGCATTAATTTTGAAAACCTTAGAGATGCGGGTGATGCCGTTGAGTTGGGGAAATGGTATTCTGAACATGGCGCAGACGAACTCGTTTTCCTTGACATTACAGCAACTGTGGAGGAAAGAAAAACTTTTGCTGCACTCGTCACACGCATTGCACAGAACTTGAATATTCCTTTTACTGTCGGTGGTGGTATCTCGTCGGTGGCGGATGTGTCTCGCCTTTTGGAGGCAGGTGCGGATAAGGTGTCTGTTAATTCAGCAGCCGTTCGTCGTCCTGAATTGATTAATGAAATTGCACAAGCCTTTGGTTCTCAATGCCTTGTAGTGGCTATTGATGCTAAAATTACTGAGGGGGGGGATTGGAAAGTTTATTTGAATGGCGGTAGATTACCGACCGAAATAGACCTTTTTAATTGGGCAAAAGAAGTGACAGAACGAGGCGCAGGAGAGATACTTTTCACGTCAATGAATCACGACGGTACAAAGCAAGGCTTTGCAAATGAGGCTTTGGCGAAGATGTCAAAATCTGTTTCCATACCTGTTATCGCTTCGGGCGGTGCAGGCAATATGGAACACTTTTATGATACTTTTACTGAGGGGTATGCAGATGCGGCTTTGGCAGCGAGTATTTTTCACTTTAAAGAGATTGGGATTTTGGATTTGAAACATTATTTGAAAGAGAAAGGGATTGCAGTGCGGATTTAAATCTAAGAGAAGATATTGAAGGCGAACCACAAAGAGTTGCTTGTTCAAGATATTGAAATTAGAATCTAAGAGAAGACGATATTGGAGAAGTATTTGATTAAAAAAGTAAATTCAAAATTTACATCTCATCAAATATCAATAAATTCCGATTCTAATATACCATAATTATGGTGTATTTCTCTTGTTTAAGAATCGTATTTTTGCAGCTCCTTTTAATCATACTTATTGTAACATCCTCATGAAAAAACAGATTCTCTTTTCTGCCGCCTTTATTATCTTTTTTTATCACACAACTGTTCACGCAACGACAATTATATCAAATGGAACAGGCAACTGGAATACCCCTGGCACATGGGTTGGCAATGTTGTTCCTACCAATAATGATGATGTCGTTATCACCACTGGGCATGATGTAACAATTGATGACAATGGCGGCAGTAGCTCTTGCAAGTCATTGATTATCAATGGTCAATTAATTTATGACAACAGTGCAAATTTTGGTGTCGGTGATTTTAATAATCGCACTTCCTCGGTTTTGGTCAATGGCACATTGACTTACAGCGTTGGCTATAGCTTCAAAATTTATGGCTACCTAAAATTCAATACAGGCTCGACTTTGAATATGACTTCTGGTGGTTTGACCATAGACGGGACATTGGGGGCAAGCACAAGCGTTGCGGCAGGACAAGCTCTTTTAGACGTTTCAGATATTGGTACACTGAATACCTTTCGCAGCACCATAACGTTCCGAAATCCACATTACGATGCTTCAACGCCTTGTATAAAAGGAGCAAAACGCTTTGGCAACACCATCGCTTTTGGCAATGGTAACGCGACTGATGTGAACAATGATTTTATTGTATCTGAAACAGAAAAGCCACAATTTAGCTTTGTTGAGGTCAATATATATGGCAGTTTAAGCCGTTTTAAAGCCACTAATATTGTGATTGATAGTGCCGTAAGTATTATTTCAGGCACATTTTATAATTACGACAACGCAACACCTATCTATGTGAAAGGTGATTTCAATGCTAATCAAGGCGTTACGATTACTGGAAATATAGAGTTTAATGGGACGAGCCAACAAAACATCAATCCACAATATTTAAGTGGTGCAACTTCACTTGTCTTTAATGGCGACATCATCGTCAACAATCCGACGGAAGTAAAAAGTAAAATAAACGTAACAATTCAAGGCGGTGACTTAAAGTTTACGCAAGGGCATTTTGATGTGGAATTAAAAACCTTAACATTGGAACGAACGCCCATCAATACAAGCAGTGATAGGTACATCATCACATATAATGTTTATTCAAATAAAGGTTATGTATTGATTCAAAACCTGACGGGTAATACGCTTTTTCCTATAGGTACACATTATAGTTACACCCCTGTTTGGGTAAATGCTACAAGTGGCTCGTTTAAGGTATCATCAACGCCTATTGATGCGTATAGTGTTCCATCGAGTAATGAATATGTTAATTTGAATTGGGATATAGAACGTATATCAGGCTCTGCAACGCCCAATATGACTTTCCAATGGAATACGTCAAACGAAGTAGGGAATTTCTCTACTATACGGAGTAACTGCCGCATTTACAACTACAATGGTTCAGCCTGGAACAGTATTACGCCTACAACGGGTGTTAATAATACAATGGGTACGGTGCATACTAAAACGGCGACAAATGTTAGTTCGTTTGGCTCATTTGCCATTTTCTCTAATACTGTTTTACCTATTGAAATGGCTCAATTTAAAGGTCAAAAACAAGGCAATCGGGCTTTGCTGACATGGGCAACGTTGTCTGAAAAAGACAATCAAGGCTTTGATATTCAGAAAATGACTGAGGGGGGGCTTCTGTTTGAAACAATAGGTTTTGTCAAAAGTCAAGGCAACACACAAGGTGTAATGGACTATGTTTTTTGGGACAATGATTTCAATAAAACAGCGTATTACCGCTTGAAACAAAAGGATATGGATGGTCGTGAGACATTTTCTAAAATTGTTGCTTTAGAAAATAGTGCTGAAAAAAGCAAAATTACCGTTTTTCCAAATCCTATATTGAGGGGGGGCATTTTGAACATTCAAGCAGCCAACAATGCCGTTCCAGCGGATTTTACTGTAACTGTTTATAATGTGAATGGACAACAGATGAGCCAACAAAAAGGACTAAATGCTCTTGAAACTTCGGCTTGGCAAAAAGGTATTTACTTTGTGAAAATTGTAAATAATACCGAAACTTCAAGTTTTAAAGTCTTTATAAATGATTGATTTTTATGTTTTGAAAGACTAAAATAAAAAATGGGATGCCGTGGTAAACACGACATCCCATTTTTAGTGGAAGGGACAAGGATGGGGATCGAACCCACGACCTTCGGAATCACAATCCGACGCTCTAACCGACTGAGCTACCAAGTCCATATTGGTAATTCGTTATTAGAAAATTGGATATTCGTTACAAGTAACGTGCTGATATAAAACCAATAACCAATTTACTAATAACCAAAAACCAAAAAGCGGAGGCTCAGGGATTCGAACCCCGGGTACCCTCTCAGGTACGGCAGTTTTCAAGACTGCTGCAATCGACCGCTCTGCCAAGCCTCCGTTTATTCACTTTGAAACACCCTTTGCTGTTTCGCGGGGCAAAGATAAGTGCGTTTTTAGAATTTCAAAACGTTTGCTTTTATTTTTTTATAAAAATATTTAAAATTAAAAAGGTGATAGAATACTAACCTTG
>JANLQI010000093.1:0-12632 GCA_031367705.1 Saprospiraceae bacterium
ATATTGACCGCAGATGCAACACCGATACAGCCCAAAAGCAAAGCGATGAAGCCTACGAGATTCAAAAAATCCGCCATTTGATTGAACGAATTACCTGTGGTACGCTTTCTGTCGTTGATGTTTTCGACATTGTATTTGGCTTCGGTTAGTTGTGGTTTTATACTTTTTGTCAAACCATCATAGTCTTTCTTTTTGTCCAATCGGAAAAAATATTGGTATTGAACACGACTGCCACGCACCAAAAGATTGGCAGAATCCACCTCCAAAAGCGGCAAATATACTGAGGGGGCTACCGCAGACTGCAAACCCAAACGCCCAGGAGCAGACAAAACGATGCCCCCAATTTGGTAAGTTTTCTCTCCTATTTTAACAGAATCGCCCGTTTTTAAATCAAATTGAAATTGCAAAGTATTATCAATCAATGCTTTACCTTCACTTTGAAACGATGTCGCAGCCGAAGCGGGTTCGGTTTTCATTTCACCATAAAAAGGATATACACCATCTTGAGCTTTTACTTGCACAGGTCGAGTACCTTCTTTTTGAGGAAAATAAGCCATTGACAAGAACGACACAATCCGAGAACGTGTGCCGCCAATGCTGTCCATGATGTGCATGACTGAAGGCGGCGGTGGATTGAGTCCATCAATCGCTAAATCCGCACCGAGCAGTTCGCGGGCTTGCCCATTGATGTCTTTTTGTAGGTTTTCACTAAAAGAATTAATCGCGACAAGCGCAGCGATGCCGATGATGATGCTCGAAACAAACAATAATAAACGACCACGTTGACGGCGGCTGTCGCGCCAAGCGAGTTTTAGTATGGTTGCGAAGTTGATTTTTTCCAAAATACTTATTTTTTAAAAACAATATTGACGAAACGTAAAAAGCAGCCTTTGGGTTGTGGCTGCTTTTTGTGTGGACGAATTTGTCGGTTGAATATTGGTACAAATATACTGAGGGGGTCAAATTTTATAGCCTTTTTTCTCAATCATCTGCTCCAAATTAATGGAATGACCCTTGATAAGCTCAAAATCTCTTGACCAATCGCGCATAATCCAATCTTGATTGGGTTCAGCGAGTAACACTTTTTTATCTTTCGTAAAAAACCAGACAACTCGTTCAACGCCAAAGGCAAAAAGAGTTTTATTTTTTTCATTCAAATATTCTATTGCATTGGTGTCTTCCAACTCAATTTTAACATCTACTTCTATCACCATTTTGGGTGCAACATTGAAATAATGTTCATCAAATTGGTATTTTCTGGCATCTTCAGCATCGTAAAGTATGATGTCAGATGATAAATTATTACCCAATGAAATGTGTAAACCAATTTCATTTGTGATGATTTCAAACTCATTTTCATTCGTATGCGTATAGAGGTATCTCAGTAAAACCGAGATAATAATGCCTTGTAAACTACTACATCCCATAATTTCCTCAATTGTTTTAGTTTGGTTTAAGAATTCTTTATAGCCTTTGCGATATAGTTTACGACCGTTTAATTCCTCATAAACGAGGTGTTTAGGAATGTAGAAAGCCTTTGTTTCTTCGAGAGTGTTGGGAACAGTCATTTTCTTTTTTTTACAAAATTAATCGAAATTGAGGTTTTGACAAGTTTTTTATCAATTTAATGCGTATTGAACGACAACAATAATGTATTAAAAAGCAAAAAGCAGCCATAAATCAATGGCTGCTTTTTACTTTTATCATTTTATTTGTGAATAAAATCAGTTGAATTCGCTAAATTAGTGTTCAATCAAATCTCAAAACTGCGAATCATCAACTGAATCCAACCAAGCAGAGATTTCGCCAATAACCGACTCCACACAGCCATCATCAAAAGGAGAACGCAAGTTTGCTAATTCGACCAATTTGAGAAACGACATCGAACCACCTGCCTTGCAAAGAGTGACGTAATCTGCCCAAGCTGTTTTATGGTCTTCACGGTCTTTTTTCCAAAACTGGAAAGCACAGATTTGCGCCAACGTGTAGTCAATATAATAAAAAGGTGTCGTAAAAATATGACTTTGCTTTTGCCAAAAACCGCCATTTTCAAGGAAAGGAATACCGTCATAGTTGCGTTGTGGCATATATTTTTGCTCAATTTCACGCCATTTTAGGTTTCTTACTGAGGGGGTCACATCAGGATTTTCATAGACAAAATGCTGAAATTCGTCAACGGCTACGCCATAAGGTAAGAATTGTAAGGCGGCACTGAGGTGTGCAAAACGGTATTTTTCAGTGTCTTCTTCAAAAAACAGTTCCATCCAGGGCCATGTAAAAAATTCCATGCTCATGGAGTGGATTTCACAGGCTTCGTAGGTCGGGAAGTGATACTCTGCAATGCCCATATTGCGGCTCGAAAAAACTTGAAACGCATGACCTGCTTCGTGGGTCAAAACATCAATATCACCACTTGTGCCATTAAAATTTGAAAAGATATAAGGTGCGCGATATTTGCCGACATAAGTGCAATAGCCGCCCGTCGCTTTGCCGTCTTTTGCTTCCAAGTCCATGAGTTCGTTTGAACGCATAAATTGGAAAAATTTGTCGGTATCACGTGAAAGTTCAGCATACATTTTATCAGCCCCCCTCAGTATATCGTCGGGTGTGCCTTTGGGTTTAGGGTTTCCAGAAGGGAATTTAAACTCTTCGTCATAAAATTTTAAATCATTGATTTTTAGACGATTACGTTGTCTTTCGTAGAGTTTTTGAGATATGGGGACGATGAATTTTTCTACTTGCTTTCTGAAATTTGCGACCATTTCGGCGTTGTAATCGGAGCGGAGCATCCGGGCGTAGCCCAGTTCTACGAAGTTTTTATAGCCTAATTCAACGGCAATCTTATGTCTTGTTTGAACTGATTCGTGGTAGATGCACTCCACTTCTGTTGAATGACCTGCAAAAAACTGCCATTTAGCTTCAGCTGCTGCTTGACGCACTTCACGGTCTTCATCTATTTCAAGCGGTTGAATCGAAGATAAATTATAGGTTTTGCCTTGAAAATCAATTTGTGCAGATGCTTTGATTTTGACATACTCACTTGCCAATTTGTTTTCCTCTTGTAAAGCCGTCAAAATACTCGGTTGAAAGGTCTTGATTTGAAGGTCTGCGATATTGAATAGCTGCGCACCCCATTGTTTTTCTAATTCAGGACGAAAGCGATGAACAATGAGTTTTTTATAAAATTCAGTGATTAATGCTTCAAAAACAGGTGAATTTTCATCAAAAAACTGGTTTTCGGTATCATAGTAAGCATCTTTCGTATCAATCGTATGCCTAATTTGTCCTATTGTCGCTGCCGAAGTAAAGTCGCTGCGTAGTTTGTTAATTTTTTTCAACAAGTCACTTGCTTGCTCATAAGTTTTCGCCTCGTCAAATTCAGCAATTCTTTTTTCTAATGACTTCGTCAGACGCTTCAAATTGGGTCTTTTATAAGGATAATCCGTAAATTTCATTGTGTTTTCTATTTTATCAAATAATAATAAGTACATCTTTTCCAAAATGCGAAGTTACACTTTTAGTATTTGTGTTTATAGATAAAAAAGTACCAAATCAAAAAACAAGCAAAAAGTAGCTTTTGCCCCATGCATAATTTTTGTTTTGCACAATTACCATCTTTTAAAATAAAAAATGGTACAATTCAAATAATACTGAAATAAAAGTTTGCTATTTAAACTATTACAGTAATTTCGCACAGTTTAATGTTTAATCATTAAATATCGAAAAATCAATTTTATTACATCTAAAATCATTTAACAATGCTCAACAGTCTTACAAGTCTTGGCAAATGGCTCTTTATCGTGCCATTCGTTGTTTTCGGGTTTATGCATCTCGCTGGTGCTGACCAAATGGCAGGTATGGTTCCTGCATATTTCGGAGGTGGTGCTATCTGGGTTTATCTGACAGGTATCGCACAATTGGCATTTGGTGCCAGTGTTATTTTAGGTAAATACGACAAAATGGCCGCCATGTTGTGCGCTCTGATGTTGTTAGTTTTTGTTCTCACAATTCACTTACCCGGTGTATTAGGCGGTAATCAAATGTCGATGGGTGGCTTATTAAAAGACATTGGTTTGGCAGGCGGTGCATTAATGTATGCATCTTCATTCTCAAAAGATAATAGCGTGGTTGGTTGATTTTTTAAATCAACCAATTAAAAAAGAGTTGTCTCAAACCATTGTGAGACAGCTCTTTTTTATAGAATACTGAGGGGGTACTAAAACTAATTTTTCAGTTTGTTTTTTTTGCAATTATTTTGTAATAATTGCAAATTATCGTTATTTATTTCAAATAAACTTTGTTTTATACAATAATATTAGTATTTTTGAAACAAATACTGATTTATTCAACTGAGTATCTCACCTCATGGACGACATCGTAAAACCACTTTTCCTACACAATTAAATACTTCTAATCATGGTAAATAGTATTCTAAATCTTGGTAAATGGGTATTCGCAATACCCTTTGCAGTTTTTGGCTGTCTGCACATTATAAATGCCAATCAAATGGCTGGAATGGTTCCTGCTTATTTTTCTGGCGGTGCTTTATGGGTCTATCTGACAGGTTTTGCACAATTGGCTTTTGCGACAAGTGTCGTTATTGGTAAATTTGACAAATTAGCGGCTGTACTCTGTGCATTAATGCTGCTTATTTTCATTTTAACGCTCCATTTGCCAAGCCTAAGCAATCTTGAAATGTCTAAATTGGGTATGACAAACATGCTCAAAGACTTGGGTTTGATTGGCGGTGCGATGATGTACGCGAGTCGTTTCGCCAATGATAAGAGTGTTATCGGATAATCTAAGTATCCCAATCCAAATACCCACGCAGTTTGACTGTGTGGGTATTTTTTTTGGTGGCTGAACAAGAACTGTTTCTAATAATGTTTAGAGTATTCCTAAAATGCTTAGAATACTGCGGTTTTGATAAAAAATAGGCATTATGAATACATGGGTAGAAAATAATGCTATCCGAATATTTTGACAAAACATTGAAAATATAAGCAAAAAAAAGAGGCTATCTCAAGGGTTTGAACTTGAGATAGCCTTTATTATTTCCCTTTAAAATTACTTACTTTTCAAAGTTTTGAAGTACTCTTCAACCAAATTTTTATAATAAGGCTTCAAATTTGGCGATACTTTTTGATACTGCTCAATTTCTGCTTGACGCTTTTTGATGTATTCTTTCAAAGCTGGCGGCATTTCATTTTGTTGCTCACGTGCAGCCGTTGATTTGCGTTCTTCGTCCTCTTTGCGTTCACGTTCCGCTTTTTCAGATTCAAGCAAACGGGTCAAAATCTGGTCTTGCCGCTGAATTGTTTGATTATTCAATGTCTTATTGACCAATTCTGTTTCGGTCTTTTCCATATCTTCAATCATATCTTGCAAGCCTTTATCTTGACCTTTACCCCGTTCTTGTAGTTCTTTTTGCTTCTTTTTCAAGGCTTCACGCATAGCCGCTTGACGAGCTGCCATTTGAGCAAATTCTTTACTCATACCTGCGCCACCTCTGCCCCCAGCACCTTTTTTCATCTGTTCGAGCTGCTTTTTCAAGTCCTCGTTCAGTCCTTTCTGCCCGTCGCTCATCTTATCTTTCGGTTTTCCACCTTTACTATCGCCGTCGCCTCCTGGCTTTTTGCACGAACCACTTCCTGGCATATTGCTCATTTGGTTCTGCATATTTTGCATAGCTTCAGAAAGCATGAGCGCAAGGTCGTTCACATCTTTCATAGTGCGTTGTTGCAAGTCTTGACCTTCGTACTTTTTACGGTCTTCAAGTTTATCCATTGCAGCTGACATATTTTGCTTGATTTCCGTCACTTTACCTATTACGAATGTCTGAATCGCTGCTTGCCGCGTTGCCAAAGCCTGTAAAGAGTCCTCAATCAAACCAAAATCCCCTTGCAATTTCTTCTGTTGCTGTGTCAATTTGACATAACGAGGCGTATTTTCCGCCGTTGGACCAAAGTCTTTCATCACTTTTTCTTGGTCAAAAGACAGCGACACCAGATTTTCCAACAACTGACGAATGGCGCGCATATCTTCTTCGATTTGCTCTTTATCGTCTTTTTGTTGCGCCATTTTCATCTTATTGGCTTTGTTTTTCATCTTACTGGCAGCCGACTTTTGCTTTTTCGAAGCCTTCGAATTTTCCTTTTTGTCCAACTGCTCTTTACTGTCCTCTTGGTCTTTCTGAATCTCTTTATCCTCTTGTTTTGTATCGGGCATCTCTTGTTTGCGCTTCAACTCCTCGTTCTTTTTCTCCATTTCGTCCTGCTTCTTCTCCAAGTCCTTGAACTCTTTATTAAGCTTGTCCTGCTCTTTTTTCAGTTCTTCTTGGTCTTTTTTATCCCCCTCAGTATCTTCACTCAATTTATCCTGTTTTTCAGCCAATTCCTCCAATTTATCAATCTGGTCTTGCATCATACTTTCGACCTCCAATTGCTTAAACAGTTCCTCCATACGTTCCAATTCCTTTTGCATTTCTTCGTTGGAAAACTTCATGTCTTCCATTTTTTCAAGGGCTTGGTCTTTGTCCAATTTCTGCATCAATTCCTCAATTTGTCTCAAAAGCTCCTCCATTTTAGGGTTTTTCAACTCCTCAAACATCTTTTGAAGCTGCTCTTGTTTCTGCATGAGTGCCTCATCTTGCTTGTTGAGTTCCTGCTGCTGCTTCATATTTTCCTCAAAATTCTTCTTCGCTTCGTCAATTTTCTTCTCCATTTCTTGTTGACGTTGCATCAGTTTTTCAGCCTCTTTTTTCATCTGCCAATCCACGTCTTTTTGTTGCAACATCTTTTCACGCAACTTTTGCAAGTCCTCCTGAATTTTTTGCGCTTCTTTCATCGCTTTCTTCAAATCGTCCTTGATTTCATCGTTATTTTTAGCCATTTCCTTCTCAATCTGCTGCACAGAAGGCTGAGTATAGACCATCATACCCGTTTTGGTTGACTTCAAACCATTCACGCCGTCGTTGTCAAACACCTCAAAATAATAGGATACCTCATCACCTGGGCGCAACTGCAAATCGGCTGTATTAAACGTGTATTGATATGAAACCGCTTTATTCGTCGGATTAGGCAGTGGTGCACGTTGCAAAGGTTCTTGCTGACCACTGTTTCTTTTTATTTGATAATTAAACGCCAAGCTGCGCAAACCATAATCGTCACCCGCTTCGCCGACAAAAAACAAGCGTTTTTTATTCAGTGAATCTTCAAATTTCTCTACCGCAATCGTTGGATACAAATCTGGCACAACTGTAATGGAATAAGAAACAGAATCTGCCTTGGGCAAAAAAGCATTGGAAATCAATAACTTATAAGGTTCATCGTTCATCACTTTCTTAGAAAACGTAAAACGTGAGCTGCCTTGACGCACAATACTGAGGGGTTTGCCACCCGCAAAAGACACCTTAATATCGTCTGTATTTTCAGAATTAATCAACCACGCAATCGTCGTGCCTTGCGGTACAATCAATTCGCCTTGATTATTCAACATTTCATCGGGGCGACCAATGTATTCAGGGTAGTCCAACTGCACATCAAAACCCGCAATATTGGGCTTTTTTAACACTTCTAATGCAAATTCAGGGGTCGAAACAGTGCCGCTGAACAGTTTGAAAGCCACATCTTTTTGAACACTCGCAAATTTATAACGGAAAACAGTCGGGTCTTTTTCATCTTTTTGAAGACGATATTCATAGCCATTCATCTCAATAAAAACCTCGTTTGGCAATACATCACCGTCTGCTTTAACCATCAAATCATAGTCTTGAAACTGAACCACTTTCAAGTCACCACTTTCAATTTTCAGATGAAAAGGCGCATCACGTTCAAAAACTTTATTGAAATTCAACAAACGAGAAGACGCATTTTTTATCAAACTCGGTGCAGCAAACAACACAAACAACAACAACAAAAGCGGAGGCAAAGCATACCGCAAGTTTTTCTTGTTTTTTGACAAATCAATAGCCGCTTTGAAGGGAACAGGCTTAATTTCTTCCGATTTTTGATTGATAGAAGCTAAAATCAAATCACGATTCTCCTGCGTGTCGGCTTGGCGGCGAAGTTGTAAAATATTTAATAATTTATCTTTTACATTCGTAAAGTGTTCACCCACAATACTTGCCGCTTGTTCGTGACTGATGACTTTACCTAAATGGAAATAATGCAAAGCAGGCAACAATACCCACGTCCACAACGCAATGCCCGACGCACCAACAAAACCCCAAACCAAAGGCGTTTTTACTGAGGGGGGGAAATACATGAAATTTTCCGCAAAATTAAGCCCCAAAAACAGAGCGAGAATCAACCCTGTGGCGTACAAAGAGCCACGAATCAGTTGATTCACATAATATTTGCGTATAAATTGATCTAATTTTTCAATGAGTAATTGATAGTTATCCCTCTTTTCCATTGACTATATTTTAATTGTTGATTGACTACTATTTCGATTGACAATTTTTTTTCGGTAGAGACGCAAAATTTTGCGTCTCTACCGTTTTAATATTGCATCTTTTATATTTTTAAGCCACAAATATAACGAAAACTAAACGTTAAAGTTGCTAAAACACAAATGACGTTCATCCGTTTGTAGCACGTATGAACGCCATTTTGTCGAAAACTACCCCCTCTCCAAAGGAGTCCTCTCGGACAGTATCAAGCCGCTTTTCGAGCTTTTAATACCGCTTCCAAATCATCAAACTTGGCAAACTGTTCTTTAAAAAAGGTGTGGTCTTCTTTCGTTAAGCCACGTGCAACTATTTCTTTCAAATTAGATTTGCTTTCTAAATACTCATCCCAAGCTAATAATTCCTTGAAAGTACAACTTAACATGAAATTTTGTAGCACCGAATACTGTTCCGCTTCGATTTGCGTGTTAATATAAACTTCAAAAAAGTCATCAAATTTTTTATTCTTTATCATCTTTTTAATCTTTTAGATAACCCAAAATTCTTCTTTTTTCATTTATTCTATCCAAAATTACATCTCTATATCAAGTACAGCTTGGTAACTTCCTAACTCTTTTACAAAGTCGTTTTCTCGAATAGTCGTTAAATGCAATTGTTGATAACGGTTACGAAGTAGGACTTCTTCCCATTCTCTTTCTTTTTTGTTCATAATGGTGGAGTTGGTTTAGTTTCTCAAAAATATTTAACCTAAAAACGTTTCACAAAGCTAAAAAACAAAAACCTAAAAATCAAACTTGTACCTACAAAAACCGTTTCTCTAAAACGTTCTCTTTTGCGACCCATATTATTTTTGTATTTTTGCAAATTCAATGTGAGAAATAGTATTTAAAATATTGATAATCATAATTTTATGAGAAAAACACTGCTTTACATTTCTATTGTTTTTTTATTATCAAACTGCCGAAATAACAGCCACGAAGCTGAAAATGCGGCAGGGATGAACCCCCTCAGTAGTTTAGACCCCAAAGTGACGCTCAGTCCCGATGAACGTTTTGGCGAACTGTTTGATTCCATTATGGTCAATAATGTGTTCGAGGATTCAAAAACGTTCCTTGATATGATTCCCGCTACGCCCACCGACGAGTTACTCGACTTTTATAAAACAGCTCGAAAAAAGCCTGATTTCAATTGGCAAACGTTTGTCAATCAAGCCTTTACATTACCTAAAATAAATACGCCGCCTTTTCACTCCAATAGTATCATGCCTGTTGAAGACCATATCAATGCCCTGTGGTCTGTCTTAGAACGCCCCGCCGATTCAGCCACTTTGGGGTCAATATTGCCCATTCCCAAACCTTATATAGCCGCTTCGGGTCAAAGCCGCGAGCTGACTTATGGCGATGCGTATTTTACCATGCTCGGTTTGCAAGCTGCTGGACGGGTGGACATGATTGAAAATATGGTGGACAACTTCGCCTACCTCATTGATACTGAGGGGTTTATACCAAACGGCAACCGAACCTATTTGGCAAACCGTTCAAATCCACCGTTTTTTGCGTGTATGGTGCAACTTTTAGCAGAAGAAAAAGGAAAAGGACAATTGTTAAAATATTTACCACAACTCGAAAAAGAATACAGTTACTGGATGGAAGGCGCAGAAAACCCTGCGCCAAAAGACCTTTTTATCCTCAACCATGTCGTTCAAGTTGACCGCAATACGCTCAATCGTTACAGTGCCAAAAAAGATAAACCACGACCTGAATGTTACCATTTAGATATTACAACGGCGCAGACAAGCATCCGTCCACATTCTGAAACGTACAGACATATTCGTTCTGCCGCAGAGTCTGGTTGGAATTTTTCGAGCCGTTGGTTCGAGGATAGCAAAACGATTAATACAATAAATACAGCAGACATCATTCCTGTTGACCTCAATGCTTTGTTGTATAACCTCGAAATGACCATTTCAAAAGCTAAAATCATAGAAAAAAAATACGACGAAGCAACAGAATGGGAAAAAAAAGCATCTCGAAGACGGGAAGCTTTGATGCGTTATTGCTGGGCTGAAAGTAAAGGCATGTTTTTTGATTTCAATATTCAGAAATATAAACAAACGGAGGTTATTTCGGCTGCTGCGGCCTATCCTTTGTTTTTTAAAATGCTCTCAAAACGCGATGCCGATCGTTTGGTGATGAATATCAAACAAAATCTACTCATGAATGGCGGTATTGCAACGACAAATTTTGAGTCAGGTCAATCTTGGGATGCGCCTTTCGGTTTCGCACCATTGCAATGGATTACGATTAAAGGTTTTAGAAACTATGGCTACGAAGAATTGGCGGATGACATCAAAAATCGTTGGATTAAACTGAATGTCAATGTTTTTAAATACACAGGCAAATTGCTCGAAAAATACAATGTCAAAGACCTCAACAATACCACAGGCGGTGGTTCGTATCCAGCGCAAGACGGTTATGGTTGGACAAATGGCGTTTTACTTAAACTTTTGAGCGAAAAACGTACAGGATATTAAATGTATAAAATATTGATTTTCAACAAATAAACCTAACAAAAGTTATTTTTCAATTAATTCTGATTCATGAATAGATTTACACTTTTAACCATTCTTTCACTGGCAACACTTTCCTTGTCTTTTGCCCAAAACAACGGTGGCGGCTGTCGCAAAGCCATTGTTTTGACACCTGGCACTTATACACTTGATTCATTCGTAACGGGTGTAGCCACTTATTCCAACTTTTTTCCTTTTCCGGACAAAGCAAAATGGTATAAATATACACCCACTGCAGACGGTTTAATGACCATTTCGAGTTGCAATGGTGGCGCAGATACACGTTTGTTTCTGTATCAAGGCTCATGCGACACCTTGATTCAAGCAGGTTTCAACGACGATTTTTGCGCGATTAACACAATCAGTGGCGACCCATTTGCTGCCAATATCGCAAAACCTGTAAAAGCCAATAAATCCTATTTTTTTGAATGGGACAATGCTTGGGACTCAACAAAGTTCACTTTTACTTTATCTTTTGCAACATTTACGCCCACGGCAACCCAAACTTGCGAAACCGCTACGACGATTGCGCCTGGTACTATTAATGTAACTTCTTTGTTCGGATATGCCTCTCGAGGCGATGCAAGCCGTGCCAATTGGTATAAATACACACCTTCAAAAAACGGTCGTTTGTCCGTCACAACCTGTGGGCAAGATGCGGATACACGCCTTTGGATGTATCGGGGCATTTGTAGCAGTTTGACACTCGTCAATAGCAGCGACGACGATTGTTTGACAAGTTTAGGCGACACACTCGCTGTTTCCATTAGTAATCAATTAGTTACAGCAGGAACGACTTACTATTTTGAATGGGATGATTCATGGGAGAACAAACCTTTTTCATTCCTTTTAACCTTTGATGCTGCCAATGGCGTGGCAGAAGAACAGTTGGCTCAAAGCGTTGTCATGTCGCCAAACCCTGCAACAGATGTTCTCAATTTGGATATGCATTTTGATAAAACGACAGATTTGAATGTCCGTATTGTCAACAATATGGGTCAAACAGTTTTGTCTCAAAAAATGAACAATATACTGAGGGGGTCGCAAATACTCGATATAAATACCTTGAAATCAGGCATTTATATCGTCCAAATATCTGATGGTCAAATACGCACAAATAAAAAACTCGTTATCAGTCGTTAGACTTCCACTTTTCGCTTTACTTTTGAGCCGTTGTTTTTCTACATTAAGAAAAACAACGGCTTTCTTTTTCATTAAATAAAATGATAAACCAATGATTTTTACGCATACCGTAGAGCCTTTTGGCGATTTTGAAAAACACACACTCGCAAATGAGCAAGGCGATGCTTGCGTTTTGACCCCTCAGTATGGCGCCTGTCTTTTAGACTTGCGTTTCAAAGGACTTTCTGTTCTCGATGGCTACAAAACACCCGAAGAACTCGTCGAAAATGCTTGGTCTAAAAACGTGGTTTTACTTCCTTATCCCAATCGTTTACGCGACGGACGTTATACTCACGCAGGTAAAACGTATCAGTTTGACATCAACAATCCAGACACAAGCAATTCGCTACATGGCTTCGGCAAAGACGCGCCGATGAGTGTTGAAAAAGTAGAAATAACCGATAACGAGGCAACCATTCAATGTACTTGGCAGCACGATGGCTCTCACAAAGCCTACCCTTTTCGTTTTAC
>JANLQI010000106.1:0-38215 GCA_031367705.1 Saprospiraceae bacterium
TGATTTATTAATAACCAAAAACCTTAATAGTTTCTTTTTGCCAGCAAATCGCAGTTTTTACCCTACTTTTTATAAATATATTTACTGTGTTGCAAAAGAAGAAAACGATAGGATTAGTAGCGCTATTCGTGCAGGTAAAAACATGGAATCAATTGCAGCACTGTCAAAAAGACCTTACACAAAGGCAATGGATATTTTAACAGAATCCATTTATAATTTAAATAAGAATGGCTATTTGACTTCGCAGTCAAAGTATATGGATTTGATTGAAGAATTAGAAGCTATTATGGGTGGGCAAATAGTTGTTAAAAGTGTGGAAGGTATTGCCCCAATTGAGTTCAGATTGAAAATGAATAGTGGGCAAGAACTCGATATGCACGTCTCTTCTTCAACTTCTAATCAATTAACAACGCTATATCTTTATCTAAAATACTGGGCAAAAGAAAGTGATAATTTTTTAGTGATTGATGAGCCAGAGGAAAACCTGCATCCCGAGAATCAAATTAAACTTGTTAATCTTTTGATGAAATTTGCTAACCGAAGTAATAATAAAGTTTTGATTACAACCCACAGTCCTTTGATGGCTGATGCCGTGAACAATCATTTGCATTTAGGCTACTTGAAATCACAAAACATTGATATTCAGGAAATTATAGAAAATAATAACTTGCCCTTCGATACTGAGGGGTCTGCACTGACACATGAAGACATGGGAATTTATTTCTTCAATGGAAAAGATATTAAAGAGTATCAAGTAGGGGACTACGGTGCATTCTTTAAAGATTTTAAGCAAGCCGAAGATGAAGTTCGAGATACTGCCAATATTTTAAAAGGTTATATCTATGAAAATGAAAAACTAAAAAAACAAGCAGAACTTAAAAACAATGCCACTACGTAACCACTTTCGAGAAAACCGATTGGCTGTTCTCAAAGGTATTGAAGAAAGCGGTTTCTTGACACCTTTAACCCAATCAGATATGCCTCTAAAAATATCTGAAAAAAGTAAGACTGCCACACTCAAAGAAGTCATAATTGACAATGTTCCAGCAGATGAAGATGGGATTCGTCCTCGCTCATGGGTATTAGATTTGGAAATGCCTGAACCCGTTTTCGGCTCAATTCAACATACCAAAACGACCGAGAACGCTTTGATTGTTTTGGGTAGTGACGCTCTTAGAATTTTTATGTTTGAATTAAAATCTTCTCTCCAACCTTATGGACATGACGGTTCTTTGGACAGCATCAAAAAAAAAATGGAACATACAATAGCTCGAATTTCAATGCTTCTACCGATTCAGATATTTGGTTCAGAGTTTAATGATTTTGACATAATTTACAAAGGAATTATTTGTTACAACCATGATAATGAAATAATTACATCGGCAAATAAGGATGCAAACTTTGCCAGAAGCGATATGTATAAAGCATTTGAAAAACGCAAAGATGAATCCCAAAAAATGTTACCGATTGGCGATGTTTTTGGTAGAAATCATCAAATAGAATTGTATTTTTTTAAAAACCCAAGTGTTGACCAATTTTCTTTCCAAATAGATTTTCAACAACTTTTCTTTAACGAATGGGAAATTGAGACTGCTTCAAACAGTGAAATGACATGCCCTTCTCTTAAAAAACTCCCTGATTAACAATAATTTTAAACAGCATTAAAAAAAGCATGTTATGACAAAATACGATATTTTTGTAAAAAAACATAAATCTGCCCAGACCATAGCAGAACAAAAGTCACTTCTGAAAGACTATTTACTTGGTTTATCTTCCGAGGAATTGATTCAATGGTATATGGAAACACCAGATGTTATTGAAAAAAATCTCAAAGAACTCATAGCTTTAGAAGGTGAAAAAGGACGACAGGAGGCGCAAGAATATTTGTCTTCTGTTATTGGCACTTTAGAAAGCCCAAAAAAGTATTCAAAAGTGGCGGCTTAAAAATGAGTATTAAATGTACTTTGTTAAATTAGTAAAGCAAAATGCCCAAATCTATAACAGATTCGGGCATTTTTCATTCACATACTGAGGGGGCATTTTTAGAGTACAAAATTTGATTTTCAATCAAAGTCTTTTAACTTTGTCATAAAATAATTGAAAATGAATACATTAGAGTTAAAAGGCAGTTTACTTGATTTGATTGCCAAAGTGAATGACCCAGCACGCCTTGCTCGTTTATTTGAAGCATACAACGAGATTTTTGTAAATGAGAAATCTGATTTGTTGAATGAACTATCTGTTGAGCAACAAACTCGACTATCTCAAACGGGCGAAACCATTGAAAAAACAAAGCCCAAAAAAAACAATATGGCACGTTTCAAGGGTTTACTCACCACAGAAGAAGCGGAACATTATCATACTTACCTTAAACAAGCACGCAGCGAATGGGAAAGAGATATTTGATGGACAGTAATGTTTTGATTGACTACACTGCTTTGCTTTTACCTCAATTGGGTAGTGATTTTGTTGAACAACTTTTCAATGACGATTTCTTAATTTCTATTGTCGTTAAAATTGAAGTTTTAGGGTTCAATGATATACCTCAAAAAATGACAGCAATGGAAGAGTTTGTTTCATCTGCTAATATCTTTCCACTCGATGATAAAGTATCTCAAAAGACCATCGAATTACGTCGGTTATTTAGAAAACTGAAACTCGGGGATGCTATTATTGCTGCAACTGCCCTTGTCAATGATTTTACATTAATCAGTCGAAATCTCTCTGATTTTAAGCAAATTAGTGGACTGGAGGTCATTGATGCTCATTCGATTTAAGGCTTCTGAGTGGTTTTTAATAGTTTTTCACTGAGGGGTCGTCAAATCACCTTTTTGCTCTCCACCGTTATCTCCGAACCTTCCGCCAAAAAGACAGATTGAGGTTGCAAATCATTCAAAAATTCAAAATCTAACCCATAAACCAATCCAAAATCTACGTCAACAGCGCAATCCTTCACCAAATATTGTTGCCATTTTGGGTGTGTCACTTCATATTCCACTGTTTTGTGGTCATTTTTTCGGCTGTAACCCCAATAATGTTCTGTGATGAATTCTGCTTCACTGCCTTCTGTTATGGGTACTAAGTCTTTTTCGGTTGTGACTTTAAACGTTTGCCATTGATTTTTGCATCGCCAATTGTATTCAAAAGTACGTGAATCATCGGTTTCTGTCCAAGTGTGTTTCATGCGCATAGTGTCGTAATGTTCCTTGTATAAAGTATTGGCAACCCATGTAATAGCGTGTTTGGGTACGATTTCTTTCACAAATACAACGCCGCGTTTCCACTGCGTACCGTCTTTGTACCTCACATAAAATCTCAGATTGACTTCTTCAAAATTAATATGAAAAGGAATTTTAAAACCTAACATTTTAGTATTCAAAAACATAAAGCCGATAAGACTGACATAACAGGTGTCGTTCCACAAGTCCAATTCTGTTTTGGCGGGTACGTATTTTTTGAGAATATCAGGGTCAATAGCATAATTTGCCATCGCTAATTTTCGCCATTCGGCTTTTAGAAAGCTCATATTTTTAGTTTTAGTAAAATGAATGCATAACGTAGCGCGGATTTTCAATCCGCAAAACCAGTGAGAGGCAGTTTTTCTTAGCGAAATTTAACGGGTTGAAACCCGTTCTACTTCAAAAAAATATCATACCCATACCGTAATATCATCAAAAAGATAACACCCAAAAAGAAGTATCTAATGAACCGATTCCCACGCAACATCGCCATACGTGAACCGAAGAAACTGCCTGACAAATTGCAAAATGCCATCGGTAAAGCAAATGCCCACAGCACATTATTGGTTGAAAGGAAGTAAACAACCGCACCGATATTGGTCGCTAAATTGACAACTTTGGCGTGGGCAGAAGCCAAAAGGAAGTCGAAACCAATGGCTGAAACAAAGAAAAGTATCAAAAAACTACCTGTGCCGGGGCCTAAAAAACCATCATATACGCCGACGATGAAACCGAAAAGGCTGCCATAAAGCATAGATTTCGATTCAGAAATCCATTCCTTTTTACTTTGTCCAAAGTCCTTTTTCAAGAGCATATAGACGAAAACGATGATTAACAGAAAGAAAATGCTTGGTTTTACGATGGTTGGCTGCAAATAATGAATCAAACGCGCACCGAGAAATGCGCCAATCATCGCGGCTATGATGGTCGCTAACAAAGTCTTTTTTTGAAAAGTTACTTTGCGGGCATATTGAATCGAAGACATGGTTGAACCAGCGATGGACGAAATTTTTGCTGTACCCATAATCATCGGCACAGCGATGTGTGGTAAGGTAATCAGCAAAGCAGGTGTTTGGATTAAGCCACCGCCGCCGACAACAGAATCAATGAAACCCGCTAAAAAAGCAAAAAAACATAGGACTAATAAGTCATTCATAACACTCAATTTTTTCGAGTGCAAACTTAACACATTAACTTTAATCGCTTTGTGCAAAATGCCAACAAACCCCTGCAATATCTATCAAGTGCATTTCTCGACCATAAGGATAGTTGGTCGGTTCTTTTAATTTTATATTAAACTGGGTTGTCAAGTCCTTTTGATTGATTTCATGATAAAAAGTATCTAAGTCATTGACTGTCAGGCGTACCATTAAGTTTTCAGCAAAATGTTTGTCGTTAAAGTCTTGTAAAATAAACGAACAATGGTCTTTTTGAAAACCGACATATCCATTGTTTTCCCAATTGATTTGGAAGCCAAGTGCCATGAATAATTTTTTAGATGCTTCAAAATCGGCACCAGAAGGAATGAAAGGTTCGAGTGCATTAAATTTTACCATGGTGAATTGTATGTTGAAGTTAGAAAATCAATGCTTTTTTATAACTAAAATGGACAAAAGCCGTTTAATGTATTTTCTAAAAACTAAAATGCTCTATCATGTTTCATAAATATAATTTGACCTTTTTTATCGCTTTTTTAAAGGTTGCGACCATGTTTTCAGCGACAATTACGGCTGCGGACTCATTGACAGTGCCTATTTATAGCTATTTTGACAAAGGCGAATCACAAAGATATGTGATAACGCAAGGAAAAATGAGATATAAAGGCGAAACAGCTACGGACAGTTCGGAAACGAAAAGGACAATAACATTGACCGTCGTTGACTCAACTACTGAGGGGTATGTGTTGGAGGTTTTTGATGAAAATTTTGAGAACAGTGCATCTGGTGCGAAGGCATTGGATAAAATATTAGACGACCAAAAAATGAGGACGTTGGTTATGCAGTATGCTCAATTTAGATTGCGTTTTCAGATTACCCTTGATGGCGCATTTAAAGGTTTTGAAAATATGGACAGCCTCATTCAATTAACCCAAATTATGGGCGATTTCCTCAAAAAAGACGTTGGAAAAGATAAAAAAACGCAAAAGGTATTCGAAGAAATAAACAAAACGCTTTTGTCTCCTTCGGTTATAAAAGAGAAATTAGGTACGCCTTTTCAATTATTGTTTTTTTATCATGGGAATGAATACATGGCAGATACGGTTATTGATTATAGCGATGAATTAGCCAACAATTTGGACCCAAATGGTAAGCCTTTTCCTACTACTGTTTCGATTGTGTTTTCTTATGATGATACAGATTCTTCATATATTAATATTGAGCAAACCTCAGAACCTGATGAGGAAGCTGTGACAAAGGCTGTTGTCAACTGGACAAAAAAGTTTGCGCCTAAAGAAAAACATTCAAGTCTTGACGAAATGCGTTTAAGCATGTTTGACCATTTGAATATGGAAATTCATCAACCTTCTGGTTGGGTTACTTATCTTTTGAATAAGCGAACAACAACTACAGTTGAATCCGAAAAAGTAGAAGAAAGCGCGAGTGTTGAATATCTTGAAATTGAAATCATACCCAAAACGCCTGAAAAGGAGGGAAATAATTAAAAAAATGCCTTGAAGGACACTTTCTTTTCCTTTTTTTTAATCAAGCCAAAAATTCAGCGTAAATTCGCTGATTATTTTAAAATAGCATTTAACATAGCTAAATAAAACCAATTTTTATGACTTTTGAATTAACTGAACAACACCTCGCCGTACAGGAAGCCGCAAGGGATTTTGCCCAAAAAGAACTCAAACCGGGTGTTATTGAGCGTGATAGAGAGATGAAATTCCCAAAAGAACAAGTCCGAATGATGGGTGAATTGGGCTTTATGGGTATGATGGTTTCACCTGAATATGGTGGCGGTGGCATGGATACTTTGAGCTATGTGTTGGCAATGGAAGAGATTTCTAAAGTGGACGCATCGTGTTCTGTCATTATGTCAGTCAACAATTCGCTTGTTTGTTGGGGCATTGAAACCTACGGAACAGAGGAACAAAAACGCAAATATTTACCCAAATTGGCAACAGGCGAGTGGATTGGCTCTTTCTGTTTGTCTGAACCCGAAGCGGGCAGTGATGCCACAAGTCAACGCACAACGGCTGTGGATATGGGTGATTATTACCTTTTGAATGGTACTAAAAACTGGATTACAAACGGTGGCTCGTCGAGTGTTCACCTTGTTATGGCGCAAACAAATAAAGAAGCGGCACATCGGGGCATCAACTGTTTGATTGTTGAAACTTCATGGGATGGCGTTGAAATTGGCGCAAAAGAAGACAAATTAGGCATTCGTGCGAGTGATACACATACGATTATGTACAACGATGTGCGTGTACCCAAAGAAAATCGTATTGGTACTGAGGGGTTCGGTTTCTCCTTTGCGATGAAAACTTTGTCGGGTGGACGCATTGGTATTGCTGCACAAGCGTTGGGCATTGCAGGCGGTGCGTTTGAACTGTCTGTTGCTTATGCTAAAGAACGTGAAGCTTTCGGCAAACCGATTGCGCAACACCAAGCGATTGCCTTCAAATTGGCAGATATGGCGACGGATATTGAAGCAGCAAAACTCTTAGTTTACCGAGCGGCTCAACTCAAAGATGCACATAAAGACTACGAAACGGCGGCAGCAATGGCTAAACTTTTTGCATCAGAAACAGCGATGAAGCACACCGTTGAGGCAGTTCAAATTCATGGAGGTTATGGTTACGTCAAGGAATATCATGTGGAAAGATTGATGCGCGATGCGAAAATTACGCAAATATATGAAGGCACTTCTGAGGTTCAGCGCATTGTTATTTCACGTCAAGTGCTGAAAGGCGAATTATATGTCAAATAGAGAAAAACGAAATTATATTTAAAAATGCATAGCATAAAAAAAATTTTATTCTAAAACCAAACAAGTATTAACTTTTGGTTAAGAATAAAATTTTGTTTGCTATCTTTGTGCTATCAACGACATTCATCTAAAATCTATTATAGTTTTCAGGGCGACAACTCTTCATTGGGTTGTCGCATTTTTTTTATACCACCGATTTAGTTTTGTTTTGATATGCCAAAGCAAACCGCAATTTCCCATAAGAAAAGGCTTCATCAAAAAGTTCATACAATTCTCTGAACTTTATCGGTTCGGGTAAAGACGCGACCCCCTCAGTAATTTGCTTAATTTCATCGGCTGTAACGAATTGAAAAATATCAATGTCTTCACCTGTTTCATACAATTGAACGATATGAGAAAGAATTGTTGTCGGCGACAAATAGCGTTGTTCGGCAATGTCTTCAATACTCAAACCCGATTTGAAAAGGTCGTAAGAAATTCGTTGTGTTGGTATTTTAGGGTCTCGTGTTAATTTTTCAACCACTTCTTTTACGATTTTTGGCGGCGGTGCAACGGCTTGCCTAACAGCGCCACTTTCGATAAAATCAGGATTTTCCCTCAAAAAGGCTTCGATTTTATCTAAAAAATCCTCCCCATATTGTTGCCATTTTTGTTCACCGACACCTGAAATTTGACGCATTTCGTATTCATTGCGGGGTACAACTGCTGCCATTTCGCCCAATGTCGCATCTGAAAAAACGATATACGGCGGCATTCCTTTTTCAACGGCTAAATGACGCCGGAATTCACGTAAATAGTCGAAAAGTTGGTTTTTGACACGTAAACGAGGTGTTGATGCCTCAGTTCGGGCTTTTTGTTCTTTTGCTTTTTTCTCAATTTCTTTGCGCTCTTTGATGCTGATGGGTTTGAAAAGTTGCACTTTTTGACCATTGAACAGCACGTCTTTTGCCGCCGCCGTCATTTTCAATTTGTGCTTATCTTCATAAGCAATTTCCAAATAGCCTAACTGAATGATTTGCCAAACGTAGGACTGCCACTCCATGAAAGGTACATTGCGCCCAATACCGTATGTTTTAATTTTATCATAACCTTTTTCCAAAACTTCATACTTCGACGACCCCCTCAGTATATCCACCAAAAGACCCATGTTTACCTGCTCTTGCGTGCGTGCAACCGCAGAAAGTGCCATTTGCGCCATCGTCGTACCCTCGATATACTGAGGGGGGGCGTTGCAGATGTCGCAATTGCCGCAATTGTCTTTTATGGTATCTGAAAAATAGTTCAACAAAATGCGACGACGACAAATTTGAGCATCGGCATATTGCAACATACGGTCAAGTTTGGCATTTTGAATGTCTCGATTGTCTCCTTCCGAAAACATATCGCGATAAGCATTCACATCAGCGAAACTGTAAAACAGCACCGTATCTGCGGGTGCACCATCACGACCAGCCCGTCCAATTTCTTGATAATAAGATTCAATATTTTTAGGCAAATTGTAGTGAATAACCCACCTAACATTAGATTTGTCAATGCCCATGCCAAAGGCAACGGTGGCACAAACGACTTGCACTTTATCATTTTGAAAATCCTCTTGTACTTTTGAACGTTCTCGTGCGGGCATTTGAGCATGATAAGCAGCCGCTTTGATATTGTTAGACAACAGTTTAACAGCTACTTCTTCCGTACTTTTTCGACTCAGACAATAGATAATGCCTACTTGTTTAGGACGGCTTTTGACAAATTCTAAAATCTGTTCCATGCGTTTTTGACCTGGGCGTACTTCAAGACTTAGGTTCGGACGGTCAAAACTGGTTACGAACACTGAGGGGTCTTGTAAATTAAGTTTTTCGAGTATGTCTTTACGGGTCAATTTATCCGCCGTAGCAGTCAAAGCGATGATAGGAATTTTTGGAAATTGTTGTTTCAAAAAACCCAATTGAGCATATTCAGGTCTGAAATCGTGCCCCCATGATGAGATACAATGCGCTTCGTCAACGGCGATTAAAGTGATGTTTAAATTTTTTAACAAAGGTAAAAAGTCCCGTGAAACCGCTTTTTCAGGAGAGACATAAATCAATTTTAATTTATTGTCAAATAATTGATTTTCAATAACTTGTGATTCGGAATGGCTTTGAGACGAATTGAGATATGCAGCAGGAATACCATTTGCTTTCAAAGCTTCAACTTGGTCTTTCATCAAGGAAATCAAAGGCGAGACGACCACCGTTATCCCTTCTATCGTTACCGCAGGAATTTGGTAACAGATGGATTTTCCACCGCCTGTTGGCATCAACACAAGGGCATCCCGTTTGTCATAAACCGTTTGAATGATGTCGGCTTGCATAGGTCGGAAAGAGTCGTAGCCGAAGTATTTTTTGAGCGCAAGTTGAGCGTTTGTAATATTCATTTTATGCTGTCATTAGTATTCGTATGTTTCAAAATTACCACGCAGCAAAGTTAGTTTTTTAAAACAAAAAAGTAGTTTTTGAAGCTAAAAATTCAAAAACTACTTTTTAAAATCAACAAAATAAACAAGAAGCAAGGGGCGAAAGGCAAGGGGCAAGGGGCAAAAGGCAAAGGGCAAAGGGCAAAATATAGCGGATTGCTTTTTTTGTCTTTTGTCTTTTGCCTTTTGCCCCTTGCTCTTTGCCTTTTATTTTTTCCCTTCGCATTGTGCTTTTAAGTTCTCTAAACCTTTTTCATAATCAGGTCCAATAAAGCTATTCATTGCCAGACCAAACCAACGGGCAATCGGATTCATGCCATTGTCGGAGTCAAAAGACCAGACGACATTTGTGGAGGTACTGTCTTTTGCAGTGAGTTTAAAATCTGCCATAGCATCGCCTTGACCTTTAAATTCCATTTTACAATGCAGCAATTCGTTGGGTTTGGCATCCAAAATGGTCAATTTACCTTCGCCTACTTTGTCGTTGCCGACCCACGTATAGTATGCGCCTGTTCCCGCTGTCGTCGGCTCACTGTATGTCCACTTAACATTTGGGTCGAGTTTTGCCCATGGCGACCAATTTTCCCAATTTTTTAATTCATTGATTTGGTCATAAACGACATTTGCGGGTGCTGCAATGTCAATTTGTCGCTCGACGTGTGACGTACCGGGTAGTAAGAAACCGATGCCTACAAAGGCGACGACGATGATAAGTATCCAACGTAAAATTTTGCCTAACATGGTTGTGATGTTTTTAATTTAAAAAAATAAGTTTATAATTTTAGCAAAAATAAAAATATTGTTTTAAAAATAAAAATATTTTCGTGAAAAAATCACTCATTCCGTCAAAACCTCACCCAACCGATTAAACGTATAAACCGTTATAAAAATCGCCATACCTGGGAATATAGCCATCCACCAATTCCCAAAATCCGTTCGTGCCGCCATAAGCATTGTACCCCAAGTCACTTCTTCGGCGGCTAAACCTAAGCCGATGAAGGATAAAAAGGCTTCAAGTAAAACACCATTGGCGATGCCAAAAGAAAAGGCGATGAGAACGGGTGTTAAGACATTGGGCAAGGCGTGGCGTAAAATGATGCGGCTGGGCGATGCGCCAAGTACTTCGGCAGCTTCCATAAATTCGAGTTGTCTGATGCGTATCATTTCGCCGCGAACCAAGCGGGTGAAAGTGACCCAACTCGTGAAACCCATCAGTAAAATAAGGCTGGTGATGCTCAAATGTTGCATGATAGTTAGTGAACCGAGAATCCAAAGAATGAAGGGAATGCTTTGCATGATGTCCACAAAACGCATCACAAGAAGGTCGAGTGGAACAATTATTTTTTTATTGAAGATTTTAAATTTATTGAAAAAATATTTTTGTAAAATATTGATTATCAATTCAAAAGAAAAATAAAGAGCCAATAATTTAGTTAGAATCCAAATCGAGGATTCTTTTAAATTGAAGAAAACAAAAAAATAAAAGAGTAAAAGTAAAAAAATACCCCCCCTCAGTATCAGAGCCAAAAAATTCATTTCCAAACGATTGTCACCATAAAAACCTGCTGCCAAACCAATCGGCAGGCCTATGAGCAACGCTAGCAAAACGCCACCCACGCCAATGAGCAAGGCTGTGCGCGTACCTGCGATGAGACCTGCGGTGACATCGCGCCCCAATTCATCTGTTCCGAGCCAATGATGCTGATATACTGAGGGGGTACTTTGAGGAGCAAAAGGAGAGAAAAAAGGGCTGTTTACGGCATCTAATTTCTTAGCAGGATAGGGAATCAAAGGCGGAAAAAAGGTTTTTTGCGGGTCGTTTGCCAACCAATTGCCAAAGAGCGCGACAAAGAGAATCGAGGACAAAACGAGCAACGTTCGCTTCGGCATGTATTGTTGCCGACGCATACCAAACCGTTCAAAAAGAGGTGTAAACCATGAGCGAATCATTATTTTTTCTTCTTTTTTGCTTTTTCAGCCTTTTCCGCTTTCTCTTTTTCTTCCTTTTCGGTCAATTTTTTATCTGCCACATTTTCATTGAGGAAGTCGTTGATTTTATCGAGATTGATGGTCGTCGTCAATTCGCCAAATTCATTGATGCCCATGTCGAACTTGTCAATATGGGTCTTCTTTTTGGCAGCTTTTTTGGTTTTTTTTTCGTCAGACATTTCGTTTGTTTTAAATAAAAATTAAACTTCAATATTTTTTCTACGCAACTCAAAGTGCTTGCCAAGATAGACTTTCCGCACCATTTCATCGGCTGCTAATTCCTCTGCTGTACCCGCTTTTAAGATACTGCCTTCAAACATCAAATAAGCTCTATCTGTTATCGAAAGAGTTTCTTGAACGTTGTGGTCAGTAATCAAAATGCCGATATTTTTGGTTTTTAACTTCGCAACAATATACTGAATGTCCTCAACCGCAATTGGGTCAATACCCGCAAACGGTTCATCAAGAAGGATAAAACTCGGGTTTGTAGCTAAAGCTCGAGCAATTTCAGTTCGCCGCCGTTCGCCACCACTTAATGTATCCCCATCACTTTTGCGCACTTTGTGCAGGTTAAACTCATCGAGGAGCGTTTCTAAATGTTCCATTTGCTCATTTTTACTGAGGGAGGTCATTTCGAGGACAGCGAGTATGTTTTGTTCAACCGTTAGTTTTCGGAAAACAGAAGGCTCTTGCGGCAAGTAACCGATGCCTTTTTGCGCCCGCCGATACATCGCTAAGTCAGTAATATTTTCACCATCCAGATAGACTGCGCCGCCGTTTGGTTTGATAAAACCCACCGTCATATAAAATGAAGTCGTTTTACCTGCGCCATTTGGGCCCAACAAACCAACGATTTCGCCTTGATTGACATAAAACGAAACGCCTTTGACGACTTGTCGCGCACCGTAGTTCTTTATGAGATTTTCTGCTTTTAAGACCATAATTCGTTATTCGTTATTGGTTATTCGTTATTGGTTATTCGTTATTGGTTATTCGTTGCGACGAATAACCAATAACCAATAACCAATAACGAAATGCAAAAATAGCTTTCTTTTAACGCTAATCGGTTGTGTTTTGTGTATTAACTTTTATCGAAGAAGCGTGTTTTTTATCTAAAACTGCGAAATTCCGCTTTAAAGTCTCTAATTTCGCCGAATTGTTATTGACAACAATCCATTTTAAGTAATTTTTTAACTAATTAAATCTAATAAAGAAATGAAAAGCTTTTTCAAACCACTCAGTATTGCTGCCCTTGTAGCACTGAGTTTCACAACAAATGCCCAAATTACAACTCCGCAGCCAAGTCCTGGTGCAAGTTTCACGCAAAATGTCGGTATGACCGAAATCAAAGTCGATTATAGTCGTCCTTCGATGAAAGGTCGGTCAGTCTTCGGTGGTGTCGTTCCTTTTGGCGATATATGGCGTACGGGCGCAAATAGCGCAACTAAATTCACAACAACTGACTCGATTACCGTCGCTGGCAAAGGATTAGCAAAAGGTACTTATGTCTTGATGACACGCCCAGGTAAAAGTGAGTGGGAGATTATTTTCAACAAAAACCCATCAGCTTCAGCGTTTGGTTTCAAGGAAGAAGACAATGTTTTGACCGTAAAAGTGCCTTCGCAAGAAATCCCATTTGCGGTTGAGTCGTTTACAATCATGATTGGTGATGTGACAAATACAGGCGCATCGTTGGATATTCTTTGGGCAAATACGATTGTCCGCGTACCTTTCACAAACGATGTGGATGCAAAAGTGATGGCTCAAATCAAGCAAAAACTTGATGGTCCTACGCAAGGTGATTACTACGCGATGTCAACTTACTATTTTGAAGCTGGTAAAGACCCTAAAAAAGCCTTAGAATTTGTGGACAAAGCTTTGGAAAAAGGCAAAGCTCAATTCTGGATGTTGCGCCACAAGTCATTGGTTCAAGCGAAAATTGGTGACAAAAAAGGAGCGATTGCTTCTGCAACAAAATCATTGGAATTGGCAAAAGAAGCTAAAAACAATGATTATATTCGCATGAACGAAGCGTCTATCAAGGAGTGGAGCAAGTAAAATGTATTGCTAAACAGTTCTAATAGTATAATGAAAAAGCGTCTCGAAAAAATTCGGGACGCTTTTTTCATAAAAAGAACTTATTTTGCAACCAAAACCTCTTTTTGAAATGATGAGTTATGAATGATAAATGATGAATTTGCAAAGCCCTTGGAAATCAACGTTTTGTAAATTCATCATTTATCATTCATCATTTATCATTCCCAGATAATATCTTACAAAAAATGTCTCAATCAGATTTAGAGAAAAAGCTTTTGCGTGTCGAATCGCTTGCCCAAACCAGTGCTTTTGGACGGTTATTCAATGCGCCACACCGCTATGTTTTTGCTCAATGTATCCATAAAATTTATTTCACATTAACGAAAAAAGGTGTCCTTGCTACGGCTAAAACGTTTTTTGGACACCCCCTCAGTATTCCATTGCCTGCGGGAACGGATATCTACTTGACGGGTGGTAAAACCCACGATTCTGAAATCCGTTTGGCTAAATTTCTTATACATACTTTTGGAAATAATAAAAACCGACATTTCTTAGACATCGGGGCGCATGTCGGCTATTTTTCAGCTTTGGTTTCTGTTATATTGAAAAATAAAGGACAAGTCATTGCTATTGAAGCGGCAAGAGGTACAGCAGAGTTGTTGGAAAAAAACCTTAAAAACTTGCCCAATGCCATGACAATACACGCCGCTGCGACAGAAAAATATGGTGAAAACATTGTGTTTTATGAGTTCCCCGTGCTGTATTCCGAGAATAATTCATCGCACATCGCACAATTTGAAGATGAGGCGTGGTTTGCCAAATTCAAACCTCAAAAAGTAGTGGTCAAAGGCATTACCGTTGATAGCTTAGTTGAAAAATTTGATTTAAAAAATCCGATTATTAAAATTGATGCAGAAGGTGCAGAAGCGCAAGTTGTGGCGGGTACACAAATGACTTTGATGGAGCAATCGCCTATCGTTATTATTGAATATTTGAGAGAGAAAAATGATGGACATCAAAAGGCTTTTGACTTGCTTGTGAAAGCAGGTTATGCGCCCTATATGATTGATAATCAAGGAATACTGAGGGGTATCGCAGATGCAAAATCTTATTTTTTAGAGTATGATGTGGACTCAGATAATTTTGTTTTTGTGAAAAAAAAGGAATGAGTCTGTTAGGTTTTTGACCTCAATGTGTCTTGAATTACTTTTAGATTTATTCAAGAACTTCATAAATCGTAATCGGCTCTACTTTGTTTTTAACGGAAATGTCCCCAATCACTTTACAGTTGAATGCGTGTTTTACTTTTTCATACACATCTTTACTGATAACGATTTGACCAGGTTGGGCAGCCGATTGAAGGCGTTGAGAGGTGTTGACCACATCACCAATGACTGTAAAATCCAATCTTTTCAAGGCGGCAGAACCGATATTGCCCGAAATCATTTCCCCTGAATTGATGCCAATGGATACTTTTGGAAAATATGTTTGCTGTTCTGATAAGGCTTCTTTTTGCATTTCAATGGCTTTATGAACAGCTAAAGACGCTTCAATGGCTCTATCCAAATGATATTCTCCTGTAAAGACAGCCATGACGGCGTCGCCTAAGAATTTGTCCACATATCCCTCTTGTGCAATTATTTCTTTGACCATCAAGTCGAAATACTTGTTGATGAGTTTGACAACAAAATCGGGTGATTCTTTTTCAGAAATGGCTGTAAACCCACAGATATCCATGAAAACTACAGTTGCTTCAATGGTTTCATTGGCGAGTAACTTCGATTCGTATTCAGGACGGGTCATAAATTCAAGCACACTATCGTCCACATACATCCGAAGAATATTGTTTTCTTTAATCGCCTTTATGGTTTCTCTGATTTGTTTGACATATTTCAAGGTTTTCAGTAAAGTCAATTCAAGGTCTTCAAAATGAATGGGTTTGCAAATAAAATCAAATGCGCCCCGATTCATTGCTAAACGAATATTGTCCATATCGCCATAAGCGGAGACGATGACCGATTTAAGGAGCGGATTTTTTTCATTCAATTTAATCAACAAAGTTAGCCCGTCCATGACAGGCATATTGATATCGCTGAAAACGATGTCTATATCAGGGTTTTCTTCAAGCTTATCTAAAGCCTCTTTGCCATTTGTTGCGAAAACAAATTTATACTCTTGCTCACGTATTTGACGGCGGAATTTTTGGCGGATGAGTTGTTCAAAGTCATTTTCATCATCCACAACCATAATTTTGGATTTCATAGTAATTCAGTTAGCTTTTCTTTAAGATATTTGAAGTCTAAAGGTTTATTCAAAAAGTCGTCAGCCCCTAAACGCATGGCTTGTTCTACATTTTCTTTGTCACCATAAGCGGTTATCATCATCACAATGGGCGGTGGGATAGGTGTATTACCTTTGACACGCCGCAATAATTCCAAACCACTCATTCCAGGCATATTGATGTCCGAAAGTATCAAAACTGCTTCGTGGTCGTGATCTTTTAGGTATGTCAAAGCCTCTTCGCCTGAATAGCTGAAAGAAAATTCAAACAGCCCTGCGCGGATTTCACGTCGAAAACTTTGTAGAAATAAGGCTTTGATGTCTTGTTCATCATCAACGACTAATATGTTCATCTGCTTTTTTTGTTTTGTCAAAGGTAAGGTAATTGGATAATAAATTCTGTAAATTCCCCTTCTTTTGTTTTGATTTCTATTGAGCCACTTGCTGTTTTTCGGCGATTATACAACGCTTTCGTTAGCAGAATATAAAGCCGCCATGAAAATCATGATGTCTGACAATGTGCAACTCAACGAAACCATGATAGAAAACATATTTGCGCAAGGGAAAGTCATCGCACATAAGTTCAGACTTTTAAATGTTTCTTACGTCATTTTTATGTACGGTTTTCCACTTGCGATTGTCAGTTTACTATTGATGTTAACCATGGGTTAGTTCAATTCTTCGTACGCCCAGCAATAAAATGTTTTTTGATAGCTTTTGGGTCATTGATATCCTCATAAAAAGCGTCCAAATATCTCACTGTCTGTTTGATATATCGGTTATCAAGTAGCGGATTATCCACATAAAGAGCATATATCTTAGGTTTCAAGCTGTTAAATTTGTCAAACACTTGTTGAAAAATTTCTGGTGAATAGTCTAACCCCCGATACAGCCTTTCTCTGACCGAAGACAATTCCAGTTGAGGTGGCGGCAAAGCATAATTGGCGTCAACGATGCCTGAGTGGTCAAAATCATAAGGCGTTGGTAAAAATATTTTGTTAGGCTGCGTAAACAGCTTGATATTGTGCAACGCAGGGACTGACCAATCGTTATTGCCAATCAGGTATTCGAACATCGCTACTGTCGCCATAGTGACGGAATCCATATGCGCCATGGTTAGGTTTTTCTGATTTGAATTCTTAGCCTCATTCCGTTTGGCGAGATCTGTTTCGTCTTCAATAAAAAAACCATAATGTGTAATGGATTTACGTTTATTTAAGGAATCAATGTATTTCACCTCCACTAATCGAGCTTTAAAACTTATATCTGTTAATAAATTATAAATTTCATAGACCAAATATTCATGAAAAACAAGGTTTTCTGTGAGGCATTGGGTGACCAATTTCAATTTGTCTTGGTTGTCAAAAAGGGTATTTTTTACTTTTTTCTTTGGAAAATTAAGTAAAAGAGGCGGAAAATCACAAGTGCCAGATGTCCGCCTAAAATTGCCTCGTTGTTTAAGTTTGATAGGCAAGGTCATCGTTTCGTTTTGTTCATCAGAGTACGACAAATTTGCCGAATAGTAGGCAGTATTGTCTTTTTTGTCTTTCAACAAAGCACGAAGGTTAGTGACAATATTGATTTGCAGAACTTCTTTTTTTTGAAAAAGCTCTTGGCTAAAGCCTTGTAAATTGGGATAGATAAGCCCCAAAAGTAAAGTGGCGAGCATTGTTAATTTTATTTTCATATTCAAGTTTTTAAAAAAAGGTATTAGAAAATAGGATTTAGATTTTAATAATCATTTCTGTGCCGACCCCCTCAGTAGAATTCACTTCTAATGTACCACCATGCCCTTTCGTCACAATATCATAAGCCAATGAAAGACCTAAACCTGTGCCTTGTCCTGTCGGTTTTGTTGTAAAAAATGGTTGAAAGACTTTGGCTTTAGTTGCTTCTGACATGCCGATACCATTGTCTTTGACTTTTATAATTATTTTCCCCCCCGCCCCCAAAGGGGGAGCAGAGTAGTGCGTACTCACTATAACAGTCGGCACGTAAGTCTCCCCCTCTGGGGGGCGGGGGGCTTGTGCACGTTCATTCACTGCATAAAACGCATTATTAATCAAATTCAATAAAACCCGCCCAATGTCTTGCGGAATGACTTCGATTTTAGGCAGATTTTCATCAAAATCTGTTGAAAAATCAGCATTAAAAGACTTGTCTTTTGCTCTTAAACCATGATACGACAACCGTAAATATTCATCCGCCAATTTATTAATGTCAGTGAGTTCCTTTACGCCTGTACTTGCGCGAGAGTGTTCGAGCATCCCTTTTACAATGCTGCTGGCGCGTTTGCCGTGGTGGTTGATTTTGTCTTGATTTGAACTTAAATCATCGAATAATTCGGCGATATACTCCTTGTCTTGTGCGGGTTTTTCGATTTCATCTTTTAAATCTTTTACCAAATCCACGCTCAATTCCGAGAAATTATTGACAAAATTCAAGGGGTTTTGAATTTCATGGGCGATGCCTGCGGTGAGTTCACCAAGGGAAGCGAGTTTTTCGGATTGGATGAGTTGGGTTTGGGTGGCTTTTAGTGTTTCGTGTATTGCTGAAAGTTCTGAATAAGCTTTTTCTAATTGTATATTGACAGCCTTTTTAATTTGATTATTTCTATAAAAAAACAAAGCGGATATTAAAAACAACGCCGCCAGACCCATCAGAGCATATTGAATCATCTTACTTCTAAAAGATTTTTCACGCCCAATTTGATCGAAACGGAGTTGCTGTTCATTAAGCCGTAATTCTTCCATTTGTTTAAGCTTGTTTGTATTAAACAGCGTATCTTTTGTATTGACGTATAGGTTTAAATATTGATTGCTGAGTACAGGATTTGTTTTGGCGTATAGGCGAGCCAGTAGTTGTGCACTTTCTAATATTATGCGTGGGTCATACTTCTGTTGTGCATTATTTAAAGCCAATTGAGCGTAATAAATAGCGGAATCCACTTTGTTTATTTCATAATAAGTCCAAGCCAAGCCAATGACGCTTTGGTCTCCTTGACGGTAATAATACAAAGCCTCATCGTAGTTTTTCCTCTTGCGTGCTATACTGCCCAATAAACTATATGTGTTACCCTCCAAATCAGGGTGGTGATACTTTTTGACATATTCTTTTAAAATATCAGCATAAAACTGTGCTGAATCCAAACGATTTTCCCATTCATACGACAAACCCAATTGCATATAAGTAGGCCACTTTGCCAAAACTTGTCCGCTTTCAAAATCTGGGTGATGCAATGCTTTTAAAGCCCATATACGGGCTTGCTGCGGATCGTTTTTAGCAGCATAATTGATAAATTTTAAATTATAAAGGAAAATTGACCACTCGGTTTTTTCTTTATGTGTCATAGGAATGGCTTCGTTAATTTCCATAATAGATTGAGGCCAATTACCGGTTGTAGCATGGTAAAAAGCCATTTGACCAAGCGCACGTATTCTACCTATAGTCGAATTGATTTTTTGAGCTAAAGAATCTGCCTCATGTGCATATTCCATTACCTTCGTCGAATCGCCCTTAGCAATATACATTTGCGACAATAAGATAAGGTTGTTTATCTTATTGGTATCGCCTTTCATGTCAGGCAACTTACGCGTTATGCTATCTACCACCTGTTTGTCAAAAGGTATCGGTTGCGCCTTTGTTTTTATTATTGTTAAAAGGGTCAAAATTAATATGACCCACAAGGACAGTTTTACTTTAGACATTTTTTAATTTTTCAAAAATAAAGAAATTATAAACTCCGAGCCGACCCCCTCAGTACTTTCCACTTCTAAAGTGCCGCCATGCCCTTTCGTCACAATATCGTACGCCAAAGAAAGCCCTAAACCTGTACCTTGCCCAGTCGGTTTTGTCGTAAAAAAAGGTTGAAAGACTTTGATTTTTGTTGCTTCGGACATACCGCTACCATTGTCTTTGACTTTTATAATTATTTGTCCCCCCGCCCCCAAAGGGGGAGTTGTGTAGAGAGTACTCACAATAACTGTCGGCTGGTACGGCTCCCCCCCTGGGTGTTGGGGGGGAAGCGCCCGTTGATTAACCGCATAAAAAGCATTATTAATCAAATTCAATAAAACACGCCCAATGTCTTGCGGAATGACTTCTATTTCAGGCAAATTTTCATCAAAATGCGTTGTGAAATCCGCATTAAAAGACTTGTCTTTCGCTCTCAAACCATGATACGACAACCGTAAATATTCATCTGCCAATTTATTGATGTCTGTGAGTTCCTTCAAACCCGTACTCGCACGAGAGTGTTCAAGCATTCCTTTCACGATGCTGCTCGCACGTTTGCCGTGGTGGTTTATTTTTTCTTGGTTTTGACTCAAATCGGTTAATAATTCTTCCACATATCCTTTATCAATGTCAGGTTTATGAATTTCATCATTCAGGTCTTTGGCTAAATCCACACTCAATTCCGAGAAGTTATTGACAAAATTCAAAGGGTTTTGTATTTCATGAGCGATGCCTGCGGTGAGTTCACCGAGGGAAGCGAGTTTTTCGGATTGGATGAGTTGGGTTTGGGTGGCTTTTAAATGCGTAAGTGTTTGCTTTAAAACAGCATTGGCTTTTTGTTTTTGCTGATTGTTGCGGTAAAGAATATATCCAATTAAAAACATAATACCCAAACCGAACAATAGTGCATGTTGCTTCAATTGGTTTTGAGTCCGTATCCTCTCGGTTTCAATATTTCTTTGACGCTCTTGTTCATCGGCAATGATTTTTTGTAGGGCTTGTACCTTTTTTACACCATACAATTCATCACTTGCTGTCTTTGCTATTTTGTAGAAAAAAAGCGACTTTTGAACATCTCTTGATCCATATAGGTCTGCTAAAACCGTCGCATTATTTAATATACCTTTCTGATATCCTATGGTTTGACCTTCAATAAGACCTTTTTGGGCATAAAAAATACTGGAATCAGGCTGATTGGTTTCTTTATAAAATCCTGAAAGGGTTGAGTAGGCATCAGATATCGTCCGATGATCTTTGGCATTAATGCATTCGGATATACTTTCATGTAAGTAAGAGAATGCAAGGTTTTTGTTTCCCTTTTTATACTGAATAATACCCATATCCATGACGAGTGCCGAATAAATGGGAGAGGCGTTTGGTGTTTTAGTATAATCGTAAGCCTTTTGAGCAAAATACCAAGCGGAATCTAATTGATTATTTCTGGTGTATGCTCTTTCAATATTGATAAGTGCATTACCATAGCTGTTTTTTTCTCCTAATGCGATTGTTTTTTTAAAATAGATTTTCGCTTTCTCATAATCATTTATGTCGAGATAGATAAGTCCGATGCCCACCCAAATATTCGTTTTGTCCATCTGAGGCAGTTTGTCTTCTAATACTTTAAGGGCTTCTAACCGGAATTTCAGCGAATTAGGTATATCACCTTGTATCCGCAGTACTGCCGATAAACTTTGTAAAGCACTGACTTCTCCAGAAGGGAAATTGATTTGCCTTGCCAAGTCTATGGCTTCTTCTCCAAAAAGTTTTGAAGAATCGGTGTTTACCTGCCGATACATATTGCATAAACTTGTTAAGAGGATTACTCGATTTGTATCCTGCCTAACGATAGTTAATTGGTATTTTAAACTATCAATAATTTTTTGACCGCTTTGACTATAACAAGCAGTGCAAAAGAAGGCAAAGAACAGGGCAATCAGTAAAGTCCTCATTATCCAGTGGTTTATAAAGGTAAAGTAATAATAAACGTCGTCCCGACCCCCTCAGTAGATTTAACTTTTAATAATCCACCATGCCCTTTTGTCACAATATCATATGCGAGTGAAAGTCCCAAACCAGTGCCTTCTCCAGTTGGTTTGGTTGTAAAGAATGGTTGAAAAACTTTGGCTCTGACCGCTTCGGGCATACCAATACCATTGTCTTTTATTTTTATAACTATTTGATTATCAGATTTCTGTGTAGAAACAGAAACGGTTGGCTGATAGGCCCCCTCAGTATTTGTCCTATTTTTTTCGTTTACAGCATGAAAAGCATTATTGAACAAATTCAATAAAACGCGACCCAAATCTTGCGACGCAACTTTGATAGTAGGAAGAGAGTCTTGAAAAAGCGTTTCCATAATTGCAGTAAAGTCTTTATCTACTGCTTTAAGCCCTTCATAGCTCAGTTGAAAAGATTCTGTCACTAAGGCATTGATATCGGTGAGTTCTTTTTTGAGCGGCGTGTTGCGGGAGTGTTCGAGCATGCCCTTGATGATATTGCTGGCGCGTTTGCCGTGGTGGTTTATTTTCTCTTGGTTTTGGGTCAAATCAAACATCAATTCCTGGATATAATCTTTGTCAAGGCTTTCTCTGTCCATTTCTTCGTTCAGTTCTTTAGCAATATCCACGCTCAGTTCTGAGAAGTTATTGACAAAATTCAAGGGATTTTGTATTTCGTGAGCAATGCCAGCGGTCAATTCGACCATGGAAGCGATTTTCTCTTTGTGAATACGCTGTTGAATCATCAGTTTTTGACGAAAATGATACATCGTAAAAAAATACACCAAACCACCGAGAATAATCAAAACATACAAAAACAGCATAGGCACAAACCACCATTTATGCCAGATATTGCCTTCAATAACAAAACTGAATGTTGTAGGAATGGCATCAGGTTCGTTCGCTTTTACTTGAAAAATGTAGTCCCCGCCATCAAGATGGGCATATTGAGCTTGTGAACAATTATCACAAACCGTCCAGTCATAATCAAGACCTAATAACCGATAGGCAAACGTTTTTTGCTTCGTTTTTTGGGTATTGGTAAAATTGAAAACCACGTAGTTTTTGTCGTACTTAAATTTATGAGGCGAAGGTTCAGATAGGTTGACCGAGTCAGCTGTCGAGCCCATTTGATTACTCATAATTTTCACTGAAACAATTCGAGCAGATGCACTGTCTTCTTGCGCTTTAAGTGAGTTGCAAAAAAGGCATAAAAGCAGAATGTGTAATCCAAGTTGATGTTTTTTCATGAAAATAATAGTTATACACGCTGTTATTGAATGATATTAGCCTTATTAAAGGCGTTTGCCAAGCCAAAAGGCGTAAGCAAAGCAACAATACATAAAGATAGTAGCGATTGACCAAACCATATAGAATTGAAGGTACATATTCTGTGAATAAGACAACATCGGGTTACTAAAAACATCGAAAAATCCGACGATATCGTTGACTATCAACCCAATACATATCCAAAACATGGGTTCGTCAGTGAGTTTAATAATGCTGGAGTCACTGAATAAATGTGTTAAGTAATAAATGGCAATACCAGCAATCAGTATTATGACGATGGTATTAGAATAGCCATTACTATCCGTACCAGACCAGAAGAAAGCATCAAAAGCTATAAATGGGAGCAATCCAAACCCTATTTTTCCTATTATTTTGCTCGCAAGACCTTTGGGAAGTGCTGCGGAAAAGACCAAAGTGGCTGTTAGAATATCTATCGCCGTAAAAAAATAAAGGGTTGTATTTTTCGTGGAGAAAAAGAACAACACAGACATGATGTCTAACAGTAAAGTCGCACTCAGACCAATTAAAAGAATCCTCAGTTCCTTCTGGAAGTAAGCGCGGAAGTAAAGAGCGACCAGAATGGGTAAAGCAACGATGTATTCGGCAGTAAACACGAGGTAGTTGGCTATTTCAATCAATTTCATAGGTGTTGTGTATTAATTGTTACAGTTCATGAAATAGGGTCAACTTTCACTAAATATTTCGAATCCAAATGTCATCGGTACTGAGGGGGTATTCGGAGTGACGAATCATCACTCCGAATACAGGACAAAAGGGGTTATTAAAACATCTCAGAAAAAGGCGGTGTACCAAGTTTAGGTCCTCCGAGTTCAGATAAACCTCTTTCCATTACGGCATTGGGTGACCGCCATTTGTAGCCATCATAAGTTGAAAATAAAATCTCAGACGCTCCATTTGAACGCCGAAATATAAGGTGAAGGCAATTCCACTCATAATCATTTTCTGCTTTGATAAAACCCATTGTAATATTTAAGCTATTGACTGGTGGGCTATCAATTTCATTGAGTTTGGCTAAAAAATCAGATAATCTGACATACAACCCAAAATTGAAGTTCGGTTCAGAAAGTGGTTGAAGGCTTAGATAGTTTTTGAATCGTGCATAACGGTCTTTGTTCTGACTGTTATTGCTATTCAATGTTGTGTTAGCATCTGTAAACTGCTTGGAAGAACTGCTGGGTTTTTTAGCGGGGTCTGTTCTATCAAACTTTACGCCTGTCATGATTAAACCGACCACATTGCGACTATTAGGCGAATTGTTTACAGATTCATGACTGAAACTAAAGCTCAAATGAGTAAACCCTTCATCTAAATAATTTTGAACATTTTTTATTAATGCTCGGATAGAAAGGGTGATATCAGGCGCATCGGTGTTGGGCAATAAGCCCAGAAGGCTTCGGTTAAAATCAATCTCTTGCTGGTTTAGGGATTGAAGTATGTCTGTATCAACATCAAAAATTCCTGGACAGTGATCGAGAAGGTTTTGTAAGTCAGTTAAGTTTGTAAGTGTAGTTGGCATCTTGAGTTTGTTTTAAGATGAAAAAATTAGTTATTGAATATAGATTTGAATAAAGGTAAATATTTTAAACACAATAACCGCATTTTTATAGCTTAAAATGTTAGATTTTTCACCTAAATAAGACGAAATGAAACAGTATTGAGCATATTAAATATTTGATTTTAATTTTTACATAGAAGCAGAGACCGCTAATTTACGATGGGTATTGATACAGTTTTAGGAAAATTTACTGTTTTATGGTTATATCATCAAGCGTTTTTAAAGTGCTATTTTAATGGGAATTTTATCATAAAAGTTGTTCCTTCACTTCCAGTACTTTCCACTTCCAAATTCCCGCCATGTCCTTTCGTCACAATATCATAAGCGAGTGAAAGCCCTAAACCTGTGCCTTGTCCTGTTGGTTTTGTTGTAAAAAAATTTCTCCCGTTTTTGGCAATTGAGGCAAATTCATAATATCCTTCGTTGGGTCAATACTTTCCCAAGCCGAATCATCAAAGTCAGGCTTCGCATAATCAGGATTGTCGTCCCTGTGCCAGGACCATCCTTTCACAAGAAAAACGCCATGTTTTGGAAGGCTATCAATACGAAAGATTTCGCTTTTTTGAGCAAAAGCAGAGGAAGAAAGAAAGAGGAGAAAAAGGACTAAATGTTTCATTATGAATTGGTTTTAATAGGATGACTCATGTTTGTCGCTACCCCTCAGTATTATCGCTTCTCTGATTGAGCAGATTGCCTTATTAGATTCATCAATGTGCGTGCGCCTTGGTTTTCAAAATCCCACCCGTTGCTTCTTTTATACTTTGCACGTACATAAAGGCTTTAGGGTCAATAGCCATGACAGCGTCTTCAATTTGTTTGATTTCCAAGCGGGTGACAATGGTAAAAATGATTTCACAGTTTGTGCGGATGTCGAAACTATTGGGTAAATAGCCGCGTTCGCCTTTAAAAACGGTGATGCCTTTGCCCAATTCATTGACCAAATAGTGTTTGATTTCCTCTTGTTCCGTCGAAATAATGTTGAGTGCGGTAAATTCTTCGATTCCATCCACGACATAATCCGTTGCACGTGTTGCCGCAAAGTAAGTGATGATGGAATACATCGAAGTCTCGATACCAAACTGTAAAGCAGCAATCGAAAAGAGAATGGTATTGAAAAACATAATGATTTCACTGTTAGAAAAGCCAGAACGCCGTTTCGTAAACACTGCGATGACTTCCGCACCATCAATCACGCCGCCGCCGCGAATGACTAATCCGACACCTGTACCGATTAAAAGTCCACCAAACACAGCAATCAAAAGAGGTACATGTGTAACAGGTTGAATTTCAACGAAAAGCAAGCCCAGAGACAGAAAAATAACGGCAATTGTGGTTTGAACGGCAAACGTTTTTCCAATGCGCTTGTAACCGAGATAAACAAAGGAAGCATTTAAAACAATGACTAAAAAGCTGATATTGATGTGAAAAAGCTCATGCAACAAAATGGAAATACCCGTGATGCCGCCATCCATAAATTTGTTGGGAATCATAAAACCCTTCATAGCCAAGACTGCCAAGCCTGTCCCTAAGATGAGATGAAGTTGATTTTTGACATTAAAGACACTTTTCCAGTCAACGGAATCGCTTTTGTATTTCGACATATTGATTTTTCTTTTTGTATTAGACTGTGAAATTGATAAAGTCGGTTATGCCATAGAACTTACTTAAAGCGTCTTCTGACCGTTTTGATAAACCATTTGGCGTGTTTTTGACGTTCCGTATTGCCCACCCAATTATAACGTTTTGCAAAGTCAACAAGGTAGCCTTTTGCGGATTCGAAGCTGCTGGCATTGTTCAAATCTTTCAAAATTTCATCAAAAACGGCTTTGTTATTAGCAAAAAGCTCATTTTGCATCAACAAACGGTCGTTCAAACCAAAAGCTTTTGAGAGGTCATCAATGGCTGTATTGGACAAACGGTCGGACAATTCCTTGTTAGATGGTGCTTCAAACAATTCTTCTATTTCTGCTGAATGTGTACTCGATTCAGAGCGTGGGCTGGGCGCGACAGGCGTTGGTTCATGCCGCACAGGTTCTGGTACGGGCGGTGGCGCAACAGACTTTGGTTGTTCAACTGGACGTGGTGGCGGTGGCGGTTCAACCCTTGGACGTTCGACAACGGGTGGTGGCGGCGGGGGAGCTTCGACCACAACAGGTTTCGGTTCAGGTATGGGTGGTGGCGTGTAAGTTGGCTTTGAACGATTGTCATTGTTCGAAGGTACTGAGGGGGCCGCGTCGAGAAAATTTTCGTAAAGGGAACGAATATAACCGAGCATTAAATCGCGCTCAATCGCTGAAATGTTTTTTTCGTCAGCACTCATACTTTTGTAGAGTGCTATGATTTTTTCAAGTTGGGTTTTAGCTTGTGAAAGGTTCATAATGAATGTTGAAATATGAATGTTGAAATATGAATTATGAATGTTAAGCATAGTGAAATTTTGATTCTGCCTTTTTGGGTTTTTTAAAATTTCTTAAAAATGCTTGTTTGTTAAAAAACGTCCAAATTTAATCTTTCCTTTACTTTTGCAAGTGTTTTTTTTATAAAACTATTGGCAATTAATAAATGATGAATGGGAAAAGATGAAAAAAATACGCTTAAAGTACTGATTATCATTAAGTTGTGTAGAATCCATTCATCGTTCATCATTCATCACTCATCATTATATTTTTATGTTTCTTGAACCACATTTTAAAGGACAGCGCAATGGCTGGATTGAAGTCGTTTGCGGCTCCATGTTTTCAGGTAAAACTGAAGAGTTAATTCGCCGTTTAAGGCGTGCAAAATTTGCCAATCAACGGATTGAAGTTTTTAAACCCAAAATTGATACACGTTACGACGAAACCAAAGTCGTTTCGCACGACGCCACAGCCATATTGGCAAGACCTGTCGAAAATGCAGCTAAAATACTGGAATATACTGAGGGGGAGGACATCAATGTTGTCGGCATTGACGAAGCGCAGTTTTTTGATATGGCTTTAACTGGCGTTTGTGAAACCTTGGCAAAACGAGGCATCCGTGTCATTGTCGCTGGTCTCGATATGGACTATCGAGGTGTGCCGTTTGGTCCCGTTCCGAATCTTTTAGCCGTTGCCGAATACATCACAAAGGTTCATGCCATCTGTTTGCATTGTGGCAATTTAGCAACCCATTCCTATCGTAAAGTCGCTAATAATGAACAAGTTATGCTTGGTGAAAAAGACACGTATGAGCCGCGCTGCCGCACCTGTTATGAGATGGGCAATATTTTGGAATTACATTGAATAATAATGGATAATGGATAGTTGATAATGGATAATTTACTATTATTATCCATTATCCATTATCCATTATCCATTATCCATTATCAACTATCCATTATAGTCCTGCTTTGGCTGAAATCTCTAACATTCGGTCAATACACAGCCTTCCTTCTTTGATAACGCGTTCAGACAAGGTAATTTCTGGCAATTCATGCTTCATACACAAATAGAGTTTTTCCATCGTGTTCAAGCGCATGTGCGGACATTCGTTGCAAGCACACGTATTATTAGGTGGTGCAGGAATGAATGTTTTGTGCGGCGAACGCAATTGCATTTGATGGATAATGCCAGGCTCGGTCGCAACGATGAATTCAGTCGCATCAGACCCCTCAGTATATTTGAGCAAACCGCTTGTTGAACCGATATAATCCGCCTTTTCAAGGATATGTGCTTCACATTCAGGGTGCGCGATGAATTTTGCATCGGGGTGACGGTGCATCAATTTGGTTATTTTTTCATTCGAAAAAATCTCATGCACCATACATGCACCATTCCAAAGCACCATATCACGCCCCGTTTTTTTGACCAAATAAGCCCCTAAGTTCTTGTCGGGTGCAAAAATGATGGATTTTTCCTTCGGAATACTTTCAATAATTTGAACGGCATTGGACGAGGTGCAGCAAATATCCGTCAATGTTTTTAAATCTGCTGTACAGTTGACATAGCTCACAACAACGTGGTCGGGATAACGCTCCATAAATTTTTTGAACAAAGGCGCAGGCGCACTATCTGCCAACGAGCAACCCGCATTGAGGTCGGGCAGCAGCACTTTTTTTGTGGGGGACAACATCTTAGCCGTCTCTGCCATGAAGTGAACACCAGCAAAAACGATGATATCAGCATCCGTTTTAGCGGCTTCTTGCGATAGTTGAAGGCTGTCGCCAATGAAATCGGCGATGTCTTGGATTTCAGAATCTTGATAATAATGCGCCAAAATGACGGCATTTTTTTCTTTTTTCAATTTTTGGATTTCGGCAACTAAGTCAAGTGTTGGGTCAACTTCGAGGTCGAGCCAACCTTTTTTTGTCATGGCTTTTTCAGCCGTTTGATATGCAGTAGCGGGCATGGTCAGATGTTTTGATATTTTTTATTAAAAAAGCGGTTTTATACTGAGGGGGTGGATTTCGGACAACTAAGGTCGAATTTATAACGTTGATAAGGCAAAATTAGTTCTTGTTAGTTTAATAAACAAACTAAGCTTCTTTTTTTTATAAAAAACTAATAGAGAAAGGAGTAGAGGTTTTTGATTTTTTTAGAGAGGACTTGTACAAATATTATTTTTTTTCATTCTGAACGTAGTGAAAGAATCTAAATAATATGACAAACAGATTCTTTCACTAAGTTACTAATGACGCACTGTGTTTTTAGTGAGGCGATGATTTAAAATCATCGCCTCACTTGTCCGCGTCATTTCGTTTTAGACGACACTGTTTAGGTGTCGGTTCTCCTCAGAATGACAAAAAAAGTATGATGTTGTCATTATTGACTAAGCAATTTCTTAGCATTTAGGGGTGAAAAGTAGTTGAAATACCTTGAAAAGTTGAATTTTGAGCAAAAAAAAAGGCTCATCTTGCGATGAGCCTTGAATTTGAAAAGCGGTCCGGACGGGACTCGAACCCGCGACCCCATGCGTGACAGGCATGTATTCTAACCAACTGAACTACCAGACCAGATTAAACGACATCATACCTGCCCGATAAAAATCGGACAATATATTATCTTGGAAAACCGCTTATTTCAATTTTTTTGTGCCTTCCTGCTGAAAGCGATGCAAAGATAGATGGTGTTTTTATATCTGCAAACTTTTTTCAAAAAAAATTTCAAAAAAAATTCTTGAAGGCAAAATTCGGCAATGAAAATGCGATAATCAAAAAAAATACTGAGGGGGTTTTGTAACTTTGCGGTTTCTTATCACTTTTGTTCAAGTAGCTTCAAAAACTCCTTGAAATAGGTGTTTGATAAGACTTTTTATAAAAAGCTAAAAAAATAAACAGCCAATGGTTTTTCTTGACTTCGAGAAACCGCTCGAAACTCTCTACGAACAGCTTGAAAAAGTTCGCCAAATTGGTGAACAAGGAGGCATTGACGTGCAGCCGATGATTGTAGAGTTGGAGCAAAAGATAAAAGATACGATTAAAGAGATTTATTCAAACCTGACGGGTTGGGATAGAGTTCAGCTTTCGAGGCATCCTGAACGCCCTTATTCTTTGTTTTATGTGCAACAAATGTGTGACAAATTCATTGAAATGCACGGTGATAGGAATTTTGCAGACGACAAAGCGATTATCGGTGGTATCGGTGAGATAGATGGTCAAACAGTGGTAATCATTGGACATCAAAAGGGTATAAATATAAAATTACGCCAATATCGTAATTTTGGTATGGCAAAACCTGAAGGTTATCGGAAAGCATTACGCTTGATGAAAATGGCGGAACGGTTTGGTTTTCCAGTCATTAGTTTGATTGATACCCCTGGTGCGGATTGTGGTTTGGAAGCCGAAGAACGCGGACAAGGCGAAGCCATTGCCCGGAATTTGATCGAAATGGCACAGTTAAAAGTGCCGATTGTTTGCGTTGTGATAGGTGAGGGGGCATCGGGCGGTGCGATAGGAATCGGTTTGGGCGACCGTGTTTATATGATGGAAAATACATGGTATTCGGTTATTTCGCCTGAAAGTTGTTCCTCAATCCTTTGGCATTCATGGGATTATAAAGAACGGGCGGCGGAAGTCCTCAAATTGACGGCTGACAATATGTACGATATGGGGTTGATTGACGGCATCATACCAGAACCGCTTGGCGGCGCACATACAGCACCCGAAGAAATGACGATGACTTTGAAAAAGTGGATTAAAAAAGCATTGGCGGAAATAATACCTTTGAAAACGGAGGACTTGATTGAGCAACGTATTGAAAAATACAGTCGAATGGGGGAATATGACGTTTTGCCTGCGGAAACTTTAGTAACGTCTAAAAAAGAAAAAGCAGAAGCGAAGTAAATAAGTTAAGATTTGTCAAAAATAGTCAGAAGTTAAGACGATTTTTTACTCAAAAAATTTGGGTAGCCGAAAAGCCGTTTTACTTTTGTCAAGATTTAAAAAATAATTTTTTTTCACCCCCTCAGTATCTCTGAACTCTGAATCGTAGAAAAAGCGGAAATGTTAAAACGAAAATGATACGGAACGTTAGGTTTGGGTTGTGCTTGCACGACCAAATGCGTTCCATTTTCGTACAATTCAAGCTTTTTCGTATTCAAAGTGGACGAATACTGAGGGGGTGTTTTTTTTTAGAAATAAGAAATAAAGTATTTCTTTGACTTGGTAAACAAATCAGATTACAAACATTAAATTGACCAAACATGAGGAAATTAATAAAACAGATGAAGCGTCGGTTTTTTTATCGGACTTTGATACAGCGTTTTAATGTGTTAAATGCGGTCCAGAATGAGCCAAAAATAACACCTAATGAAGCCAAATCGGTTGCTTTATTGTTTGATGCAACGACTTTAGAAAACCGCAAAGTGATTGAACAATTTAGTGATAAATTACATAAAGCTGGTAAAAAGGTTACTATTTTAGGTTTTTTCAATGAAAAAACACAACACAATGGTTGGACATTTCGGTTTTTTAATAAAAAAGACGTGTCATGGAAAGGCGTACCTACGGGCAATGAAGTCCAACGTTTTTTAGAAGAAAAATTTGATTTATTGTATCATTGCAGCATCAATGAATGTTTGCCACTCGAATGGTTGGCAGCTTTGGCGAAAGCCCGTTTTAAAATCGGACCCGCTATCCATGATTGGATATATTATGATTTAATTGTAGGCGGAAAATTTGAAAATTTAAACCATTTTATAGAACAAGCGGCTTTTCATGCTGCGAAAATAACTAAAAACAATGCGTTATCAGCAGTTTAGAGGAACAGGTGTCGCGCTCATTACACCCTTTTCAGCCGACATGACTATTGATTGGGAGAGTCTTGAACGATGTATCGAACACGTCATTGTAGGCGGTGTCGAGTACATTGTTTCGCTCGGAACAACAGGCGAAGCGATTACGCTGACAAGCCGTGAGTGCCAACAAGTTTTTGATTTTATAGTGGATAAATCAAAAGGACGCGTGCCTGTTGTCGCGGGTTGGTTTGGCGCAAACTCGACTTCGCATCTGCTCGAACGCCTTAAAAATGTTGATTTAAGTCGGGCAGATGCGATTTTAGCGAGTTCACCAGCCTACAACAAGCCACCACAAGAGGGTATTTACCAGCACTATATGGCAGTTGTTAAAGCATCACCAGTACCAGTCATATTATATAATGTGCCAAGCCGTACCTCATCGAATGTTGCGCCAGAAACGATTGTTCGCCTGTCTCATGCGAGCGACAAATTTGTAGGTATCAAAGAAGCTTCGGGCAATCTCGTTCAAGCGCAATACATCATCAAGCATAGAGCTTCAGAAGATTTCCTTGTTTTGTCAGGGGACGACCAAATTACATTGGGCATGATAGCCTGTGGTGGTGAAGGTGTGATTTCTGTTATTGCCAATTCGCATCCAAAAGAATTCTCAAATATGGTGCGTGCGGCATTAAACAACGATTATGCACAAGCACGTGTCCTCAATAATCAATTGCACGATATTCATCCATTGCTTTATTGTGAAGGCAATCCTATTGGTATCAAGGCAGCGATGACTATTTTAGGATTATGCGAAAACAATTTGCGTTTACCTCTTGTGCCAATGGGCAAGGTGAATTACGACAAATTGGCTTTAGAAATAGAAAAAGCATAGATTTAATGGTGAATATTTTAATGGTGAATGGTGAATAGTAGGATATTCACCATTCACCATTATCTCTCCTCTTCCTCCATCAAACTCTTTTCTATACGTATCCTAACGTAATCAATCCGTTTCCGAAGACGGTCAAAAAAATACTGCCGCCCACGTTCATTTTGCATATCCAGCGATTTTGAAACCACGCTGTCGAACCATTCGGCGGTGTAATCGCACATTCTTTCATCTGTTGTTTTCAGAAAATTAGGGTTTCCATAAGTCGTATAAATAGCGCGACCAACTGATGACGAGACAAAAATCGTGTTATTGGTATAAATCATCTCATTGTGATACATCGTAAACGCCCCGCCACTACTGCCTTCGGGTTTGACACCAAGTGCAAATTTTTTGGCATGAACCGCCATCGCTTCCATGTGATTCGCCAATTCAGTCATTTCTTGACACAAAACAAGCGCATCTTTGGCATTTTTGAAGCCGCTACTATTGGCATGATACTCAATTTGGTTGAGCGTATTGTCCATAATATTGAGCGACCACAGTTCCGTAGTAGGTATGTTACGATATAAGGTCAAAATTTCTTTTGCTTTTTGAATAACGGGTGTCGCCAAAATATCAAAATCAAAAGGACGATTTTGCAAATAATCTATTTGCCAGATTGTGCGACCATAGACGTACATTTTGAAGCTGAAGAGCTTTGGGAAAAACATGTAAAAAAAGAAAGGAATTTCTGCCCATGCATTATATATGTGTACATCGGGCAAGCGGTTGAGTTGTGTCACGTCTTGATGTATGCCCTCCAAAAAATCCTCGATGCCTTTCACCTTTCTGATAAAAGGGTTGAAAGTAAAAAACAAAGCATCTGTTTTGCCAAACACATAACTATCCAATGAAATATTATAAGTCTTAGCCAAAAGCGTCATTTCATCAGGCGTGAGCATGGTTTCGCAACGTAAGCGGCGATAAACGGCATCTTTTCTAACATTAAAAAGCTGCATTAAAGCTTCGAGCATATCAGGACGGCTCTCGAAATGATGAGCTTGTATCTCCTCAAAAAGGTAGGTTTGTAAATCGTTGGTTGCCATATTATTCAAAAGTTTTGGTTGTTCGGCTCAAAAATAAGCCACAACGTTCAAATTTTAGCTTATTTTATTGATATAGTAGAAAAAAAAATTTATCATTATCGAAATTCCTCACAACCCCCCTCAGTAAAAAACCGAACTTTGTGTCATCAAAAAGAAAATTAAGCAATCAAACAATTTTTAATGATGGAAAAAAGATATAAAAGTTTAGCAGCGTTTTACCCTTACTATTTGAGTGAACACCGTAACCCAACGAGTCGAAAACTACATTTCATTGGCACATCCTTATTTTTGTCCATACTTGTTTACATTGTTTTTACAGGCAAATGGGCTTCATTTTGGATCATTCCGCTTGTCGGTTATGGTTTTGCTTGGGTTGGACACTTTTTTTTCGAGAAAAACAAACCCGCTACTTTTCAATATCCTTTGTACAGTTTGGCTTCTGATTTCATTATGTTTTGGGATATTTTGACAGGTCAGATTGGCAAAAAATTACAAGACATTGAAGACAACTCGTAAAACGGGTTTCAACCCGTCAAATCTAAAACCACAATGAATCTTAGAAAGCCTTTAAATCGAAGCTAAAACAATCACATCAGAACAATCTTCCTCAAACACTTCACTATTTCGCCCTACCACTATTTATACTGAGGGGTATCTTCACAACACTTTTCAATCAATTATTTCCACTTTTTGAACCGTCATTTTTGTCGGCAAGTATGGTGTTTCTCAACCTGAAAATTGAGGTATCTACCTACTGCCAAATTCAGCAACGCACAGACCGTTGACTTTTGTTTATATCTTGTATTGCTTTTCATTCAACCTGTATAGTGTCCAAAAACCAAATAGAAATGACCTCAATCCTACGAATTTTTTTTGTTAACCCACACATCTTTTTATTCGACCTGTATAATGTCAAAAAATCAAATACAAAAGAGGTTTCCAAACCTCATTTAAAACGACTTCTCTCTCTCATTAGCTAAAAGTTACTTCTTATACTGAGGGGGGAACTTTTTTTTATTTGATCATTTTTTTTACGCAACCATTAAGCCTTTTGGGACGTGTAGGAAAGAGCAAAAGGTGAAAAATAGTCCTGTTCTAAGAAGTCCAAAACATCAGTATATGCGTAACGCAGCAAAATTTCCATATTTTTCAAGTACCTTTGTGCGTTTTTTAAAATCGCCTTCCGAAAATAGAAAATTTAAGAAAAGGCATAAAAGATTAAAACTTGTTTTTTATCTTGCCCATCCAAACCATTCAGAAGCACTCAATTTTAGACAAAATTCAACTTTAAATATAAACAAAAAAGTGTGAAATATCTCAATTCCGTTCTTGAAACCGTCGGCAACACGCCACTTATTCGCTTAAATCGTGTCACTGCCCACATTCCTGCATTGGTTTTAGCCAAAGTTGAAACCTTCAATCCAGGTTTAAGCATCAAAGACCGTATTGCTGTCCGCATTGTCGAAGGTGCTGAAAAAAGCGGTCAATTGCGCAAAGGCGGTACCATCATAGAGTGTACAAGTGGCAATACCGGCATCGGTTTGGCAATGGCGGCGGCAGTCAAAGGATATAAAATTATCTGCACTGTCAACGATAAGCAATCGAAAGAAAAAATTCAGATGTTGCGTTCTTGGGGTGCTGAAGTCATTATTTGCCCTTCGAGAGTGAGACCCGAAGATCCACAATCCAATTATTCGGTTGCAGAACGTCTTTCTGAAAAAATTCCCAATTCCTATTGGGTCAATCAATACGACAATCCGCTCAATCCACAAACACATTACGAAACCACAGGCCCCGAAATTTGGGAAGCAACCGACGGCAAGGTGACGCACCTCATCGCACCCGCAGGAACAGGCGGCTCGCTCTGCGGTACTTCTCGTTTTTTGAAGGAACAAAACCCTAAAATCAAGGTTTGGGGCATTGATGCCTACGGTTCTGTCCTTAAAAAATACCACGAAACAGGCATTTTTGACGAAAAAGAGATGTACGACTACTCCATGGAAGGCGTTGGTCGTGAGTTTATTCCGAACTCTATGGATATGAGAATGATTGACCATTTTGAAAAAGTAACCGACAAAGATGCTGCCCTAATGGGTCGCCGTTTGGTACTCGAAGAAGGTTTATGGGTCGGTCATTCGTCAGGTTCTACTGTTGCAGGGTTGTTACAATTGAAACATTTATTGAAACCCACAGACGTTGTTGTTGCCCTTTTCCATGACCACGGCAGCCGTTATATCGGTAAAATTTATAATGACGAATGGATGCGTATGAAAGGCTTTATCAACGACGAAACTGATGAAGACCGCATCGAAAGAGCGATACTAAGAGAGATATAATGATAAATGATGAAATATGAATGATAAAAATACTGAGGGGTATCATAATTCATCATTTATCATTCATAATTCATCATTACTATTGCGATATTTGCGCTTCGTTTTCCCATTTATATCAAAACCCGCGTGGTGTCAATTCGATGACCATGCGGGTTTTCATCAATAAAAAATGGTTTAACCACAGATGAGACTGATTCGACGGATTTTCACAGATTTTTTTCTTTTGTCATCCAGAAGGGAATTAAAAAATCAGTGAAAACCATTCGAATCAGCTAAATCAGTGGTCAAAAAATCATCAATATCAAACAAAATTTAAAAAAAACAATATGGATTTATTTGAAAAAGTATTGGGCAAAGTCAGCCCACTCGGTAAGTATGCAGACATGGCACACGGTTACTTTATGTTTCCAAAATTGGAAGGAGAATTGGGTAATCGCATGATGTTCAAAGGAAAAGAAAAAATTGTTTGGTCACTCAATAACTATCTAGGTCTCGGCAATCATCCCGAAGTCCGCAAAGCAGATGCCGATGCTGCTGCCGAATGGGGTTTAGCCTATCCGATGGGTTCGCGTATGATGTCAGGCGAGACGGTTTATCACGAACAGCTTGAAAATCAATTGGCTGAACATGTTCGAAAAGAATCAGGTTTATTGCTCAATTACGGTTATCAAGGCATTTTGTCGGTCATTGATGCGATGGTTGACCGCCGTGATGTCATTGTTTACGATAAAGATTGCCACGCCTGTATCATGGACGGCATCCGTATGCACTTAGGTGAGCGTTTTGCGTTTGAACACAACGACCATGAAAGCGCAGAACGCCAATTGGCTAAAGCGGCTGTTGCTGCGGAGCGTTCAGGTGGCGGAATCTTGCTCATTACTGAGGGGGTCTTCGGTATGCGTGGTGACCAAGGTTGTTTGCGCGAAATCGTTGCTTTGAAAGATAAATACAGCTTCCGTATCCTTTTGGACGACGCACACGGCTTCGGCACGCTCGGCGCAACAGGCGCAGGAGCAGGCGAGGAGCAAGGCGTTCAAGACGAAATTGACATCTATTTCTCTACTTTTGCTAAGTCAATGGCGAGTATTGGGGCATTTATTGCGGGTGATGTTGAAATTATCAAGTATTTACGCTACAATTTGCGCTCTCAAATTTTCGCCAAATCGTTGCCTATGCCTTTTGTTATTGGCGGTTTGAAACGTTTGGAATTGTTGAAATCTCAACCTGAATTGCGTTCAAAATTGTGGGAAAATGTCAAAATGTTGCAAGATGGTTTGAAAGCACAAGGCTTTGACATCGGCAGCACAAATACCTGTGTTACACCTGTTTTCATGAAAGGAGAGGTTGAAGAAGCCTTGAATTTGATTGTTGACTTGCGTGAAAATCACGATATTTTCTGTTCCATCGTCGTCTATCCTGTTATTCCAAAAGGTATGATGTTGTTGCGCCTTATTCCAACTGCGTCACATACGAAGGAGGACATCGAATTGTCGCTCAAAGCCTTTGGCGTAGTTGCCGAAAAACTGAAAGCAGGGGCTTATGGTGTTGCAGAGGTGGCTTAATGCAAAAAATACTGAGGGGTCTTTGAAAAGTCTGAATTTCATTTTAACTTGCCTAAAAATTAGAGAAAATGGAAAAAACTATTTGGATTTCTTACGATTTAGATATTCGTGGTGACTATACAGGGCTTTTTTCTTGGTTAGATACCCATGATGCAAAAGAGTGCGGCAACTTAACGGCAGTTCTCCGTTATTCGATTGAAAAAGGAGACAATTTAGTGTCAAAACTAAGAGATGATTTGCAAAAACAAGTCAAATTCAAAGAATCGGATAGGATATACGTTGTTTATGCTGATGAAAAAACAGGACTTAATAAAGGAACGTTTATTGTTGGCAGTCGCCGCAAATCTCCTTGGCAAGGTTACAGTCAGTTTGTTGCAAATAGTACAGTAGAGGATTTTTAAACATACCAAAATGCGGAATCGTATTGACTATTTAGCAACAATAAATACGAAAGATTTTGCTGATGTTTGTGCATTAAGAAATATAGAAATTATTGGTTCTTCATGAATCATAATGGGAATAAATAATGTTGAACTATTTATCTTTGAGAATGAATAGTTCAACATTATTTATTCCCATTATGATTCATTAAGAAATATAGAAATTATTGGTTCTTCATGA
>JANLQI010000196.1:0-3263 GCA_031367705.1 Saprospiraceae bacterium
CAACTGGATTCAACGTCAAGGTTAAGAAAGAATAGACATTTTCGCTCTATTTTAGGTGGGTGTTGCGTGGCACAATTTGGACTGACGGACGTGGCACAATTTGGATTGACGAGGGTGGCACAACTTCACTGATTTATCCACTTTTTGCTAAAACAAATGTTCGTGAAGAAAAATTGGTATATGATTTAGGCTATAAATTAAAAGAGGGCGGAGGGTATATTTCAGCTGACAAAGGAGTGTTGGTTGATTTTGGTGATGATGAATATTACTGGATTCATTTTAAATCAAAAAACGATTATGAAAAAATTTTAGGAATTATAAAAAATCAATATAAAGAAATTGAACCAATAGCAATAGACGACGGGAAACACTATAAATTAAGTTCTAAATGCTTAATTATAGAACAGGGCTTTAGCACAGAATACGAAGGGATATTTACAATATATGTATCAAGTTTTCAGAGACAGAAGAAGATGTCTAAAAAATAAAAAATAAACTTAATATTATAGTTGAAATTAAAAGATTATATCATTCTTTCGCCATTATTAATTTGTTTAATAATAGGGCTATATTTGGGTATTTCATTTTCAAGTGGAGGAGAGTGGATAAGTAGAGTTCTTTCGGCATTTGTTGGTTTAGTAATAGGAGGAAAAGTAGGGTTTCTTATATCAGAACTCTTAGACCTTTTTTTTGGCGACGATAATATTTCAAGTGCGAATAAAGAGCAACCAAAAGAGGATACAGAGGAGAAAAGAAAAAAAGAAGAAAAAAGGAAGGCTTTTGAAGATTTTTACAACCATCTTAAATCTTTTGAAGAAACAAGAAAAGAATACTATAAAATCCTTGAATGTAACCCTAATGAAGATTTTGAAATAATAAAACGGAATTACAGGCGATTGGCAAAAGAATTTCACCCCGATAGTTTAGGCTCAAACGCTTCTGAATCCATTAAACAAATGGCAAAAGAGAAAGCCCAACAAATAAATGGCGCTTTTGATTCAATCAAAAAAGAGCGAGGTATAAAATAAAAAGCCTAATGTACACACACATCAGGCTTTTGGTTTTTTATGTGAGCGGTTGTACTACAAAAAGGTTAAAAAAGGATTAACAATGCTATTTTTCTTTTCAGGAGCAAAAGTTTGGGTACTGAGGAGGCAGCAGTTTTCACGAGTTCGTAATCGGACTTATGTTTGGTGAGATACGGCTCATCAGTTGAGATAAAAGGTTTAAACGGTTCACAATTAAAAAATAAAAAATCCGAGATAAATAAGACCTTTGCAAAGTGAAAAAGAGACTAATAAATATACTGATTTTCCTTATAGGATTTTGCTACGTGGCTTCGGCTTTGGAGTTAGACAGCCAAGAGTGTGCAAAAAACTATGAAAATGAAAATCATGTTTATATTGCTCATAAAAAATCAAATCTTGATTTCTCTTTTCACATTGACATACCTTCGGAATTACCCAATTTTAATGTAGAATATCATTTTCGTCCAAATTTCGTTACCGTTGATGTTCTGCCGTTTTCCTCTTGTGACCCAAGACCGCCCGACAAAATTTACTTGCGGCTTCGGGTTCTACGCATTTAAAATTTTGAAATTTTCAACATAAATCTATCTCATTCCGATATGGTTCGGCAATGAGACTATATTGTTTATTTCAAAATCTAAAAAATGAAGAAAATATTTTATCTTTTGTGCCTGTTCTCGGCACAAAACGCCTTTGCACAAAATACTTTTAAAGCCATCATCAGAGATGAAAAAACAAAAGAAACTTTAATCGGTGCAACGGTTTCAATCGAAACGCTCAAAATAGGCGATACTTCTAACGAAAAAGGCGAAGTGACTATAAACAATATTCCAAATGGAAAATTTGAAATTGAATTTCGTTACATCGGTTATGACGGAAAAAAGGAAGATGTTAAGTTTCCAATGTCCAAGCCGAATACCGTTTTTGACATAGAATTAGAGCCAAAAGGAACGAATTTAGGCGAAATAACGGTTTCAACGACCCGAAGCAGTCGAAGTATTAAAGACATTCCAACCCGAATTGAAGCCATTACGCTTGAAGAATTGGACGAAAAAGCGTCCATGAAACCAGCCGATATAAGAATGCTTTTGAACGAAAGCACAGGCATTGCAACGCAACAAACCTCCGCCGTAAGTGGAACGGCAAACGTCCGCATACAAGGACTTGACGGGCGATATACTCAATTTTTAAGAGACGGTATGCCGCTTTATCAAGGTTTTTCGGGCGGTTTGAGTGTCATGCAAATTACCCCGCTTGACCTCAAACAAGTGGAATTTATCAAGGGTTCGGCTTCTACTTTGTTTGGTGGTGGTGCGATTGCAGGGCTTGTAAATCTTATCAGCAAGACACCAAGAGAGCAGCAAGAACTTAATTTTTTGCTGAATGGAACGAGTGCAAAAGGCTTTGACGCAAGCGGGTTTTATTCAAAAAAAGGAGAAAAAATAGGTACAATTATTTTCAGTTCCTATAATTTTAATGCACCTTATGACCCTGCCAATATTGGTTTAACTGCCATTCCGCAAACAAACCGTTTTACATTTAATCCTAAATTGTTTCTGTATTTGAATGACAAAACTAAGGGTTGGATTGGCGTAAATACCGTTTTTGAAGATAGATTTGGCGGTGATTTACAAGTTATTGAAGGCAAAACAGATAATATTCACCAATATTTTGAGCGTAATAAATCGGTGCGTTTGTCGTATCAAATGAATTTTACGCATCAATTGAATGAAAAAGAAAAATTAGATTTTAAAAATACAATTGGATTTTTTGAGCGTAAAATATCGCTGCCAAATTACCAATTTAAGGGGCAACAAGTTTCTTCATTTAGCGAATTAAGTTATTTGAAATCGGGAGAAAAAAGTGAATGGATAGCAGGATTAAATTTATGGACTGATAAATTTAGTTCAGTTGAAAGCCCTAATGTTAATTATAACTTGACAACTTTTGGCGGTTTTGTTCAGAATACATTTAAGGCAAATGATTGGTTTTCAGTAGAAACAGGCGTAAGATTAGACGCTAACACGCCAAAAACTAAGGATAAAGGCGTTTTTATTCTGCCACGCATCAATGGTGTTTTTAAAATCAACGAGCATTTTACAAGCAGAATAGGCGGTGGCTTAGGCTATAAAATGCCTTCCATATTTAGCGAAGCCGCAGAGGGAAAAGGATTTAAAGACATTCAAGCGTTGAACTTTGCTAATACTTATGCTGAAAAAAGTTATGGAGGTAATG
>JANLQI010000197.1:0-3165 GCA_031367705.1 Saprospiraceae bacterium
CAACTGGATTCAACGTCAAGGTTAAGAAAGAATAGACATTTTCGCTCTATTTTAGGTGGGTGTTGCGTGGCACAATTTGGACTGACGGACGTGGCACAATTTGGATTGACGAGGGTGGCACAACTTCACTGATTTATCCACAAAACAACACCTTTCTATGAAAACACGCATTTTGATTGTCCTTTTGTGGCTTATGATGGACAAAACGGTGGCGCAACCTTTTCCGAATCCTGTATTGAACGGGCGGCTGAAAGTATCCGATAATAAAAGGTTTTTGGTGCACGAAAATGGTGTGCCGTTCTATTGGTTGGGAGACACGGCATGGGAATTGTTTCACCGACTCAACCGCGAAGAAGCAGAAAAGTATCTGAAACAAAGGGCGGAACAAGGTTTTACGGTCTTTCAAGCTGTGGCTTTGGCGGAATTGCACGGCTTGAAAGACCCCAATCCTTACTGGGCGTTCATAAGCAAATGAAAAAATTGTTGGTCAAAATTATAGTTTTAATGCGCCGCTTCCGACAAAATAAAAGTGTTCGAACTTACGCCCATTCTCTTTAGTATAATGGTTGTTTTACTGCTTTTTACTGAGGGGGTGTCATTCATCATCTTCATCACCACTACCCGCCATTTTTGCAGGATAAGGTTTGTTACCTTTAACAGAATACCAAATAATCCTATTCAAAACATCATCCTTACCTTGGTCAATAAAATTGAAAGCATATTTGATGGATTGTTGGGTGTATTTCAATGAATTGCCTTTCAATTTATCCATAGGTTTATTCATTTCATTCAAAGGAATGGTATTCTTTGTATGCGAAAACGTATAAGTTGTATCCTTTTTGTCTGAAAAACAATCAAACATCGGTGAGGCTGTGGCATCGATGATATTCATGGGCGGCAAACCCAATATTTGTTCAATGGTGCGCAGCAAAGACGTTTGATTGTAATTGGTATGCACCGTCTTTTTCAATACAGAATATTTACTAACCACATAACCCGTTGTCCGATAAGCACTCACATGATCCCAACCCGCTTGCGAATCGTCTTCGCTGATAAAAATAACCGTTGAATCGGCAAAACGGCTGTGCATAATGGCATCAACGATGCGTCCAACTGCCAAATCATTGTCAGCAACCATGGCACGAGGCGTTGGAAATTTGGGATTCATGCCCGAAGTATGGTCATTGGGCAATGACATCACCATCAAATTGGGCAATTGTCCTTTTGGGTCTGATTCAATGTTTTTGAGTTCTTTCAAAAAAGCATCTGCCCGCATTTGGTCGCTGATGGATTCGTCGTTACAACCTGGGAAATCCATTGCTAATATTGGGCGGACTCGTGAAATCGTACTGGTATTTTTATAAGTAAAGGTTTCGCCTTTTTGTTGCAAGGCGTATAAACTTTGCCAATCATAAGCTTTGCCATCAAATTCACACGTACAAGCCTCGCCGTATATCCGTGCAGTTTTGCCGTGGTCGAGCGCATTGTTCCAAATCAAACCATTTTTATCATACACCATCGCATCATACAATACGTGTGGATAGCTGCGAAACCATGCCCGTACACTCTTTTCCGTATAGTCTGTCACCATGCCCGCACTCGCCCAATGATGCCCTTCGGCAGATGATTTGCCCGAAACATAATAATTGTCCATCAATAAATAGTTTCTCGCAATGCTGTGTTGATTAGGCGTAATGCTGTCGCCAAAAATGCAGAGGGATGCCATGCCATCGCCTTCTTTCATATCGCCTAAAACTTGGTCATAAGTCCTGTTTTCTTTGATGATGTATAAAACGTGTTTAAAAACCGATGGCTCACCTATGCGTTCAGGAACAGGTCGTGGTGCAATGCCTTTTCGAGGTAATAAGTTGGTGAGTTTTTCCCGTTTATAAAGGCTTTGATTTTTAACTTTTTCTGTAAAAAGGCTTAATTGAACATCGTTTGGCAAAGGAATGAAGGAAACGGAGGCTAATTGATGGTGCGAATTATAGGCTTTGTCCGCTTTGGCTTCTTCAAATACTTTAAAGGCTGCCCTTGCACCAATGGCTTCTAAATTGGTGATATACAATGCGTTTTTATGGAAAACAATGCCAGAAGGATAGGCTTGTGTGGGAATATATCCTTTGATTTCGTTTTGACCGACCTCCTTCCCGATTTTCTCGGGATCTGCGACACTACAAGCTTTATTTCCAAGTTTAACAACCGCAATCGCATTGTCCATACCATTGGCAACATATAAAATAGTGCCTGTATTATCCAAAGCCAAAGCATTGGGCGTACTGCCTATGAGTTTTTGATTGTCTTTAAAAATGCCGACAAAAATGGAATCAACGACGGTTAAACTCTTGGTATCAATCACTGAAATATAGTCGCTGTTGCCATTGGCGACATAGACAAATTGGTTATCTGCACTTGAAATAATGGCGTTTGGATGCAATCCAACGTTTATTTCCTTTTGAAATTGACCCGTTTTAGCATCAAAAACAGAAACTGTACCGCGTGACATCGCTCCTGTTTGTGGATTAATGTATGCACTGCCCCACGGCACGCCCGCAGTTTCAAGACCATCAGAAGGATTTGTAACAGGACCCGCCCAATTGGTGACAAAAGCTGCATTGCCCACAATCCGCAAGCCAAAAGGGGCGACACCTGTTGGCATCGTCCATATCTCTTCTTGATTACGGACTCGGGTTTTGACGATTTGATTATTGCCATTCAAAACGGTGTAAAGAAACAATTCACCGTTTTCTTCTTGGATAGATACTTCATTGGGCAAAGCAACAGTCGCAGGGGCTTTTGCTTTGAAAGCGAAAGTTTGAACGATTTTTATTTGTTTTCCATCCCAAACGGCTTGCATAACGTAAGAATCAGGCGAACTTCGTCCGCCAGCACCCCAAAAAATAAACGTCGAATCCTTGAAAGTAATGGTTTTTATACCCGAAAAAGAACTCATAAGGCTTTTATACTGAGGGGTCTGTTCGTAGCTCCAACGGCTCATTAAAACATGCGTTTGTGTATTGAAAACGACACCCCTCAGTATTTTTGCCGCATCGCACCGTTTGTGGAGTTCGCCAAAGAAATCGAATTGGTCGCCCATAAATTGGATTTGGAATTGGCGGATGACAAATTGATGCGAGTCTTCATCAGTCAAAGGATTGTTGATGG
>JANLQI010000201.1:0-3881 GCA_031367705.1 Saprospiraceae bacterium
GTTCAACTGACGCAGATGCCGGGCTGCAGACCGTGCGATCAGCGACAGGACCCCCTGAGATCCGCCGGAGGAAGCGGGCAGCAGGGGGTTCAAGCTTCCGCCAGCATCGCCCTCAATCACCAGGATCCGGTAACCGGACAGGGCGGTGCCCACGGCCAGATGCAACAGTGCGGTGCTGCGCCCCATGGAGCCCATGGGCCCGGTCAGGGCGACCAAGGGCGCGCGCAGGGCATGCTGGGGCTGATAGCGCGCCTTGCGACCAGAGGCTGCGAAATGGGCGCGCAGGGGAACAAGATCCGCGGCGGTGAACCATCTGGTCCCGAGTTTACTATACCTGCTACAAAGTCGCTGCCAAACGTGACCCTTGGTCTATCGCTCTTTTAGCATCCAACTCCAATGCCTCAAACGCACCACCTATAATATGTGTCGAAACACCCGCTTTACTGAGGGGGTCTAACAAAGCATTTAAAGACTCTTGTCCTGCGCAAATGACAACATTATCAACTTCTAATAGTTTATAAAAACCATCAATATTGATGTGCAAACCTTTGTCGTCAATTTTTTCATAAGTCACACCGTCAATGGTTTCTACTTTCTTCATTTTCAAGCTGCTGCGGTGAATCCAACCTGTCGTTTTGCCCAATTTTGCCCCTACTTTACCTTTTGTGCGTTGCAACAAATAGATGGTACGTGGGGAAGCTTCTGGATGTGGTTTTGTCAATGCACCCCCTTTTTGGTAAGCCATGTCAACGCCCCATTCTTCCATAAATGCTTGTGTATCAAGGCTTGTGGATTCGCCTTCTTGTGCTAAAAATTCTGCAACATCAAAACCAATACCGCCCGCACCAATCAAAGCGACGCGTTTACCAACCGGTTTTTTATCTTTCAACACCTCGATATACGACAATACTGAGGGGTGATTTATGCCTTCAATTTTAAGTTCACGAGGCGTGACACCCGTTGCCAATATCACTTCATCAAATTGTTTTTTTGTTAAAAAATCGGCATCAACTCTTGTATTTAAGTGTAATTGCACGCGGGTTAGTTCAATTTGTTTATTGAAATAACGAATGGTTTCATAAAATTCCTCTTTGCCCGGAATCTGTTTAGCCATATTGAATTGACCACCGATTTCAGACCCTGCCTCGTAAAGATGCACTTCATGCCCGCGTTCTGCGGCTACTGTTGCTGTTGCCAAACCTGCGGGACCAGCCCCAACAACGGCTATTTTTTTCTTCTTTTTTGTCGGTAAATATTGTAACAAAGTTTCGTGACAAGCTCTTGGATTGACCAAACAACTGGCAGTTTTCATCTGAAAAGTATGGTCGAGACAGGCTTGATTACAACCGATACACGTATTGATTTCATCAGCTCGATTCGTCTCTGCTTTGACCACAAAATCCGCATCCGCCAGAAACGGACGTGCCATAGAAACCATGTCAGCAAAGCCATCTTCTATGATTTTATCGCCAATATCGGGCATATTGATGCGATTTGTCGTCACCAAAGGGATATTCACCTTACCCATTAAACGCTTCGTCACCCATGCAAAACCACCTCGTGGCACCATCGTGGCTATCGTTGGCACACGTGCTTCGTGCCAACCGATACCTGTGTTGATGATTGTCGCACCTGCTTTTTCTATTTCTTTTGCTAAAATTTCAACCTCTTCCCAAGTGCTGCCGCCTTCCACCAAATCGAGCATCGAAAGACGATAAATGATGATGAAATTGGGTCCTACTTTTTCCCGAATCCCTTTGACAATTTGAATCGGAAACTGTATGCGGTTTTCATAACTGCCGCCCCATTTATCGGTGCGTTTATTGGTTTTAGAAACAATGAATTGATTAATCAAATAACCTTCTGAACCCATAACTTCAACGCCATCATAACCCGCTTCTTGCGCTAAGGCGGCGGATGAAATATAATTGTTAATCGTCTTTCTCACGCCCCAAGTCGGCAATGCGAAGGGTTTAAAAGGCGTAATCGGTGATTTTATAGCACTCGCTGAAACACTCCACGGTTGATAGGCATAACGCCCTGCATGAAGGATTTGCATACAAATTTTACCCCCCTCAGTATGAACGGCTTCTGTGATGATTTTATGCTTTTTGACATGACTGCTGTTCGTCATGCGCGCCGCTTTGGGCATCACCGTTCCGAAATAGTCGGGCGAAATACCGCCTGTGACGATGAGTCCGACCCCACCTTTTGCCCGTTCAGCATAAAACGCTGCCAAACGTTCAAAACCATTTTTTTGTTCTTCTAAACCAGTGTGCATCGAACCCATGAGGACACGGTTTTTTAAAGTGGTAAAACCTAAATCAAGGGGTTTTAGTAAGTGTGGATAAGGAGACATATTGTAATGATGAATTATAAACAATGAACGATGAATGGTGTGATAAAGACTAAAGCCTTTTCGCAAAAATAGGAAGATATTGGCGAATTTTCGCTAAAAAGGTCATGTTTTCAAATAATCATCTTGAAATGCTAAGGGTAAAAGAGATAAAGCCGATTCAAAAATGAATGTTGCACCATCTATATTATGTAAAACAACTTTGATATTCTGCTTTTGGCTTTGCTCCATTTCGACAATAACTTGTCTGCAAAACCCACAAGGCGTTGCGGGCATCAAAGAGTTGGCTTTTAATGCCGTGATAGCGATGACCATAATTTTATTATCAGGAAAATTGCCATGTACATAATTTAAAACCGTCCGTTCAGCGCATGTACCCGAAGGATAAGCAATGTTTTCTTGGTTATTTCCAGCGAAAATGTCTCCATTATCAAGCAAAACGGCTGCGCCAACGGGGTAGTTTGAATAGGGAGAATACGATTTTTTTGCAATATCAATAGCTTTGTGTATCAATGTCACGTCTATTTCTGCCAACTCCTCCAATGTCACGTATTCAGAATAGTCTATACTTATGTTCTTTTTATTCATTTCTGCTGCTGTTTTAATCCGTTAAGTTTGTTAAATACCCCCCCTCAGTACAAATGACCTTTTTAAAGGTTTTTGAATACAAAAAATACCAAAATTCACATTGCAATATTGTTGAAAATCAACACTTTACAAATTCATCATTCATCATTTATAATTCATCATTACCTAAGCGATTTCAAAAGCAATTTTCATCATATCATCATAGGATTGTTCTCTATCTTTTTGACTTGAACTCGCTCCAGTCACAATATTATCGCTGACCGTTAGAATTGACAAGGCTTTTGCGCCCAATCTTTTAGCAAGCGTAAACAGCATTTGCGTTTCCATTTCGACACCTATAATACCATGTTTTGCCCAAATATCCCAACGGTTCGGTGCATCATCATAAAACGTATTGGTGCTGAATATCGAGCCTTGTATTGTTTTGATATTCAAACGTTTAGCTGTTTCAACCGCTTTGTATAACAAGTCAAAATCCGCCGTCGCAGCATAGTGCATACCTTTAAAATACAAGGTATTGGCATCGCTGTCGCCCGACGCGCTCATGGCTATCAGTACTTGACCTAACTCCAAATCTTTTTGAATCGCCCCGCACGTACCGACCCGAATGATGTTTTTTACACCATAGGTGCTTATCAATTCGTTGATATAGATGCTTGCACTGCCCATGCCCATACCCGAGCCTTGTATCGAAACCCTTTTACCTTTATAATAACCCGTGAAGCCAAACATGCCTCTGACTTGATTGTAACAAACCACGTCTTCGAGCATCGTTTCCGCCACATGTTTGGCACGAAGCGGATCGCCTGGTAGTAAAACGGTTTCGGCTATCTCGCCTATTTTTGCTTCTATATGTAAACTCGCCATAGTTTTTATAATGTTGATTGATGAATGATGTAGCGCCAACGTGCCGTTGGTGAAAACACCAACGGCACGT
>JANLQI010000215.1:0-7593 GCA_031367705.1 Saprospiraceae bacterium
AATTCATCAAGCCGTTTTTTTTAGGTTGGTTTAGTGCGCCATGCGGAGCATGGCGTTACTCCCCAAAAATCACTTTTTTATAAATATTATTCAACGAAACCATTTTACCCAACACTTTAATTTTCTGTTCCAAATCAAAATAATCCACGTTTTGCCATTCATTGACTCGTTTTGTACGGTTGAAAACTTGAACGTGAGGCTTGTTTTGTTCCACATAAATAATGTGTTTCAATGAAGGAATAGTTTTATAACAATCTAATTTCTCACCTAAATCAAAGTTTTTTGTAGAAGTCGAGAAAACTTCAATAACAACAGCTGGATTTTGAGAAGCCGTTTTTGTTTTGGCATATTTGTATTCATCTAAAACACCTTCAATAATATGCACATCAGGTTCATATATATTGCCACATTCCGCAGCATAAATAGGGCGGTTACTCCCGAAGACTTCAAAATTATCGTCTTCAAGAATTGTATCAAACATAGATATACAATTCCTGACGACCCTTTCGTGGTTTGTTGCTGCATAACTCATAGTACCGACGATTTGTTTGTTGTGAAATTCAATGCGATATTGGGGCAACTCAATGAGATGCCAAAACTCTGCTTCGGTTGCAGGAATGGTTATGAAATCTGATTCATCAAATAGGTATTTGAGCGTCTCTGCCGTAATTGGCGCAGTTGCGATAGCTGTCATGTCATTTATTTTTTGACAAATTTAAGCATTTTTTGATAAAAACAAGACGTATTTACTGAGGGGTCATTTCTTCTTCTTCAACACCGCTCTTTGGCTGATGACGACTGGAAACGTTTTAACGACTGGAATGTCCTCGTCATTCACCTTTTGTCCGCCTGATTCGCTAACGAATTTTTCTTTGCCAAAAATAATTTCAAAAAGCATTTTATCGCCTTGTTTTTCATACGTTGACGTTATCCAATTGCCCGCAACGATGTAGGAACAGAACAGTTTGTTGCCGAGCAGGTACGATTCCATTTTTATGGAGTTCATTTCGTCAAGGAGGTATTGCCCTTTTGAGGGATCTATCGCTCGGAGCATGTACGGGCGCAAGCCTTTCGTGCGGTCTTCGCCATAAATAATATTCCAATTATAAACGTCAGATTTTTCGGTTGGAGACATTAAACACGTCATCGGGATAGACTGTGTGATGCCTTTGGCGTTAAAAATATCGAGCGTTCCTGTCCATTCGCCGAACCACGATTCTGGAAATTTTTGTTTATTTGTCACCATCACTTCTGTTGGTGTTTGAGGTGCTACTTTCGTTGGTTTTGTTATACTTTTGCTGCACGCAACAAACATTGTTGCACACATTAGCCACATAAATTTATTCATAACTCTTTGATTACTAATGACTTGTTTAATGAAAAATAAATATCCAATGAAGGCTCTTATGCCCTTTCTGTTTTTCTTTTTAATGTGTTTGGGAAAAAATGTGGCTCAAACGGCTTATTTCCAACAAGAAGTGAATTATCAAATGGCTGTTTCGCTGGATGATAAAAAACATGTGTTGACGGGTACGATTGAGATGGATTATCACAACAATGCGCCCCAATCGCTTGATTTTGTTTATATTTTATTACAACCCAATGCTTATAAATCTAAAAATTCGGCTTTTGCAAAACAATCCTTACGCAAAGGTTCAACACGTTTTTACTTTGCTGAACCGTCCGAAATGGGCAATTTATCGAATCTCAATTTTGAAATTGATGGCAAAAAAGTAGAGGTTGAAATAGAAAAAGGCAATCCCGACATCGCAAAGGTAAAACTTAACACACCGATTCTCTCTGGAAAAAGTGTCAAAATTACAACACCTTTTACATATAAAATCCCTTTTCCTTTTTCTCGTGGCGGTCATGCGGGGCAGCAATACTTGATGACGCAGTGGTATCCGCGACCTGCGGTCTATGATACAAAGGGTTGGCATACACAGTCTTATCTCGACCAAGGCGAATTTTATCAAGAATTTGGCTCATTTGATGTCTCGATTACACTACCTGAAAATTATGTGGTAGGCGCAACAGGCGTGTTACAAACGACTTCGGAAGTGTCTTTTTTGAATGAAAAAGTGAAATATACTGAGGGGGTGCTTTCAATGAAAAATGAAAAATTAAAAGTGAAAAGTGGGGGGCTTGACTCGTTTCCTACGTCTTCTGATAAGTTGAAAACGATTCGTTACAAGGCAGACAAAGTGATTGATTTTGCATGGTTTGCGGACAAACGTTTTTTGGTTTTGAAGTCTGATGTTACACTTAAAAACGCGGGTCGTAAAGTTGAAACGTTTTCTTACTTTCCGCCTAAATATGCTGCAACATGGTCAAAATCAACGGATTATATCAATCGTGCTGTTCAATTTTACAGCGAACATGTAGGCGATTATCCACACCCACAAGCCTCTGCGGTGATGTCTGATGAAGGTTTTGGCGGTGGCATGGAGTATCCGATGATAACCGTTTTGTCGGGCACATTTACGCCTCGAGTATTGGACAATGTCATCACCCATGAAGTCGGTCATAATTGGTTTCAAGGCATTTTGGCATCGAATGAACGTGATTTTCCATGGCTTGATGAAGGCTTAAATTCTTATTACGACCATCGTTACGATAAAGAATATTATGAAAAAGACAATGGCTCATCGCGCGAAAATCGGGCGGGAGATGAACTACCCGCCTTTTTGACCAAAGGCGCGGACTATAAATTGAATGAATTGGGCGCTCAAATGTTCTCTTTTTTGCACCGCGACCAAGCACCAATGACGGCTTCTGACGACTTGACGTATCTGAATTATGGTTTAGCCGTTTATGAAAAAACAGCGCAGTCTTTAAAGATTTTGGAGACCTATGTCGGACGTGCAAAATTCGACGAAATCATGCAATCTTACTTCAAACAGTGGCAGTTCAAACACCCGCAACCCGAAGATTTTAAGAAAATGTGGACGGATGCGGCAGCCGATATCGGCGATGTCTCTTGGTTTTTTGACGGTTTGATGGCTACAACAAAACAAGTGGATTATAAAATCACAAAATTATCTGAAACGAAAGAAGGTTTTTGGCAAGTCACGGTTAAAAACGTGGGTAAAGTCGCAGCCCCTTTTACCGTTTCAGCCATCAATAATGTGGATTCTGCGGTTTATACAACGCGGCTTTCAGGCATCGAAATTGGTCAAACGTCAGAGGTTTTAATTCCTAAAAGAGACGATGCGAAGATGCTCGTTATTGACAATAAACATGAATTGCCTGATGTCAATCGTCAAAATAATAATGTCAAAACGTCGGGTTCTTTCAAAACTTTTGAGCCGATTCGGTTGAGTTTAATACCACGTTTGGACAATTCAAAACGGACGAATCTGTATGTTACGCCAACGGTTGGTGCAAATACTTATGATGGTGCGATGTTGGGTTTGTGGTTCAATAATGGTCTTTTACCTTTGAAAAAATTTGAGTGGTCGGTTGCCCCCATGTATGGTTTTAGGTCAAAAACATTAACAGGTTTAGCGAATGTGGATTATCATTTTTTTACAAAAAACAATGAAATAACGCTTGGTTTGGGTGCAAGACGCTTCAGTTTTGACTTCAACGATAAGTTTAAAGAGACCTTGATTTATCAAAAATACACCCCCTCAGTATCCATCAATTTTGGTGGCAATCCAACGTCTCCTTATCGTCAAAAAATAGAATTGCGACATATTTTTCTTAAACAACAAGGCTTTACATTCGATACAACAGGAGTGAAAACAGGCAAGGCTTATGACAATTCAAATATTACAGAATTGAGTTATTCAGGCTTTTTGAAAAACGCTTTAGGCAATACATCATTTAGAGTAGCTATTGAAAATCAAGAATATACGTCTGGAAATAACAATTATGGTTATGTAAAAACAACGCTTGATTTGAAAAAAGACTTCGTTTATCAAAAAGACAAGCGGTTTTATGCACGTCTTTTCATGGGCGGTTTTTTGAAAAATTCAGGCACTGATGCGGGTAATTTTTATGGCTCTCGCTCACGTGGCAGCTTGGGTTTGGCAAGTCGGGGCAGCAACGATTATCGCTATGATGGCTTGTGGCTTGGACGCAATGAGGAAACGACGGTTGCAAGTCAACAAATTGACCCAACTACTGAGGGGGGTATGAAATTCACTTTGCCCGCAGGGAACACAACCGAAGTCGGTTTTAGTAACAATTTTGTCTTTGCACTCAATTTATCTCTTGATTTACCTGTCAATTTGCCTAAGTTTTTCAAGGTAAAACCTTATTTCGATTTGGGGTATTTCAAAGACACACGCCCTGCAAGCCTTCGTTCTGCCACAAATACCTTGATGAGTGGCGGCATTCAGTGGGATTTATTCGGCGATGCTGTAAGTATTTATGTCCCTGTTTATTTCAGTGGCAAACCTTTGGACGAAGACCCCAATAGCTTTAAAGCATTAATGTCGAAACGGGGCGGCTTTTTAGACCGCATCACTTTTAGCCTAAATTTAAAGGAGTTGAATCCGAGGAAATTGATTCGGAATGTTGCGAATTAGCTGATATTTTAGGGAGACCACTGATTGGACTGATGCGACAGATTTTCGCTGATTTTTTCTTCGCTTTATATAAATTTAAAGAAAAAATCAGTGAAAATCTGTCGTATCTGTCCAATCAGTGGTCTCCCTAAATCCTAATTAAAAAAGGCAGTAAACGAACAACCGTTTACTGCCTTATATTTTTAAAGCATAATGCTTTTCTAATTACTTACCACCAACAGGCGTAACGCTGATAGCTGGCAAACCGAGTTTTTGACGCACGGCATTTTGCAAGTCATTTTTCTCATCAGCATAAAGCAAAGAGCCAGAAGTTACGTCAACGACATAAGTATAGCCTTGTTCTTTGGCGACTTCACCGATGGCTTTATTCACTTTATCGAGCAGCGGCTGATACAAAACCTTACGTTTTTCAGCCATTTGCTGCTGCATTTCCTGCTCATATTGCTGAATTTTAGCTTGCTCTTCTTCAAGACCCTTTTTCTGCTTCTCTTGTTCAATAGGAGCGATTTCGCCCTTTTGTACTTTTTCTTGAAAAACTTGTGCTTTTGCTTGAAAAGCAATGACCATTAAAGAGTCTTTGTTCGTCAAAGCCTTAGCGAAGGCTTCAAGTTGTGAATCTGCGGCTTTCATTTCCGTCATATCGGCAAGGATAGCTTGTGCGTTTAAGTAACCTATTTTTTGCTGTGCATTAGCTGTTGCTGCGAAGCCAACAAGCATAAAGATTATCGCTTTTACTGCGTTTTTCATGTTCTAATTAACGTTTTTAAAATGTATGTCTGAAAAAATTTTCAAAAAAGTGGGCGAAGATATTTAATAATGGTGAATGGTGAGTGGTGAATGGTGAATATTTTTAACGCTCATATTTTCAAGTTTTTAAGAAAAATAATAATAAAATCATTTTTTCAAAAAATTCACCATTCGCCATTCACCATTCACCATTAAAAATTACATCTTTTTAACCATATCTATTATCGGTTGTGTCTTATCGTAAGTCGCATTGGCGAATATTAAACCAGCCGAACTGCTTTTATCCAGAATCAAATCATAGCCTTTTTCGTTGGCATATTTTTCAATTGCCGCATAAACTTTGTCTTGAATGGGTTTCACAAGCTCTTGTCTTTTTCTGAACAATTCGCCTTCTGCACCAAATTTGACACGTTGTGCTTCACGGGCTTCTTTTTCTTTTGCCATAATTTCGTCTTCGCGTTTTTTACGGGCTTCTTCGTTCATCAAGACTTGTTCTGCTTGGTATTTGTTGTACATACCTTTGATAACATCTTGTTGTTGTGCAATCTCGCCCCGCCATTTCATGGCAACTTTATCCAATTCCTCTTGCGCTTGTTTGTATTCTGGCAAAGCATTTAAGACTTGATTGACATCAATAATTGCTATTTTCTGTGCACTCAATGACAACGTTAAGAACAACATTGTTGCTGCTGAAAGGAGAATTTTCTTCATCATATTCCGAAAGTTTAAATTGATTTTAATAGATTTTTATAAAAGAGTTTAAATAATTACTCACAAAAATAAGGTTTTTAAGCTCCGTACTGATATTAAGACGCAAATATACCCCCTCAGTATCATGCCGATTTCAAAGACTTTTTAAAAGACCTAAGGTATAAAATACTGTAAATCAGCCCATTACACATTTTAGCTCCTTTAAGAGCCTTGTTTTTTAACAGCGATTTAACGCAACATTAAATCTCAATTAACGGATAAGACGGTAGTAGATGACCAATAATTAAAAAAAATGGCTGTAAATATCGAATTTCGCCCTTTAATTTTCGCTCAACCAAATTCTTCAAACCAAATTATTAACGTTTAATGTCAACAACACATTTTATCAACCGCGAGGTATTAACCCTCGAACGGCTCGATTTTATTTTAAAAAACAAGCAAAAACTCGCTCTCAGCACCGAAAGCCGCAAAGATACAGAGGGGTGCTATCAATTTTTGCAACAAAAGTTGAAAAAATCGGGAGAAACCTTTTATGGCATCAATACGGGTTTTGGCTCGCTTTGCGATGTCCGCATTACGGTTGACCAAATCGAGCAATTACAGCAAAACCTCGTCCGTTCTCATGCCTGCGGTGTAGGCGATGAAGTGCCGCCCGACATTGTAAAAATCATGCTTTTGCTCAAAATTCAAAGCCTTAGTTATGGGCATAGTGGCGTGCGTGTCGAGACGATTGAGCGGCTCATTCAGCTTTTTAACGATGAGGCTTTGCCCATTATTTATCAACTCGGTTCGCTCGGTGCTTCGGGCGATTTAGCTCCTTTGGCGCATTTGAGCCTGCCTTTGCTTGGAGAAGGTCGTGTTTTTTACAAAAATGAAAAAATAGAGACCCCTCAGTATTTCGCCGAAAAAGGCTTAGAACCGCTGACTTTACAAGCAAAAGAAGGCTTGGCATTGCTCAATGGCACACAGTTTTCAGCCGCTTATGGCGTTTGGATTTTATTGAAATCTCAGAGACTTTTATCGCAAGCCCATCTCAATGCGGCTATTTCCCTGGATGCTTTCGATTGTAAACTCGAGCCTTTTGACGAACGTTTGACGCGGGTGCGTCCACACTTAGGTGCGGTGAAAGTGGCTGCTGAAATCCGAAATATACTGAGGGGGTCAGAAATTGCTGTGCAAACCAAAACGGCGGTGCAAGACCCTTATGCTTTTCGCTGCATTCCGCAGGTGCATGGCGCAAGTATTGATGCGATGCGGCACATCGAGCAGGTTTTTGAAACAGAAATAAACAGTGTGACCGACAACCCGACCATTTTTCCTGACGATGATGAAATACTATCTGGCGGCAATTTTCATGCCTGACTCGATACCACCTTTTGAGGTCAGATAAACAGGCAAACCACGTTGTCCTGACAACAACTGAAAAGTTCGACGTTCTGAAATACTGCCTATTTCAGACAAGGCTATCGCCAAATAATCGAGTGCCAAAGCCAAGGGTTGTGCATGAAAATTGCCGCCAGATAGTATTTCATCATCGTCAGGAAAAATGGTCGGGTTGTCGGTCACACTGTTTATTTCTGTTTCAAAAACCTGCTCGATG
>JANLQI010000206.1:0-4253 GCA_031367705.1 Saprospiraceae bacterium
AATTGAATAGTTTTTTGTTTTTTTTGCAAAAAAAACAAAAAACTATTCAATTTCCGTTTACTATACCTTTCAGTTACTTCATCGGACGCATTAACCCTTCTTGCACCACCGAAGCGACCAATTTCCCATCTGCTGTAAAGAAATTACCCCTTGAAAAACCTCTACCATTGGATGCACTCGGGCTATCAATGGCAAACAAAAGCCATTCATCGGTTCTAAAAGGTCTGTGAAACCACATCGCATGGTCGAGACTGGCAAAATAGACTTCCTCCAACGGCGTTGTGCCGCGATGTGGCAACATAGCTGTCAGCAATAGATTGTAATCAGAAATATAGGACAATAATTGATGGTGCATACTGAGAGGTACATCAATATCCTCCTTTGCTTTTATCCAAATATGTTGAAAAGGAACAGCACTTTGTGGATTGACCAAATCAAAAGTTTCTACGGGACGAAATTCCATAGGTCTGGGTATCGTATAACGCCGATGGGTTTCTGGCAAAGTATCTTTTAAGGATTCCACAAGTTCTATATCTGTTAGCAATGCGTGCGGTGGGGGCACATCGGGCATATCGATTTGATGGTCTAAACCGTCTTGTACTTTTTGAAACGAAGCGGATAAAATGAATATCGGTCTGCCTTTTTGAACAGCAACAACCCGACGTGTCGAAAAACTACCGCCGTCTCGTACACGCTCAACATTGTAAACAATGGGCAATGATAAATCACCTGCTAACAGGAAATAAGAATGAAGCGAATGTACAAATCGTTCAGAATCAATCGTTTGATAAGCCGCATGAAGAGATTGCGCCAAAACTTGACCGCCAAAAACACGTCCCCACGGAGCTTGATAATTTTGTCCTCTGAAAATATTTTCCTCAATCTTTTCGAGGGTTAAAAGGTCAATGAGTTGTAATGTTGAATCCATGATGCGTTATTTTAAGCCGCAATATTACGCAAAACGTTTAGAATGGTTGATAAACCGACATTAATACTGAGGGGTCTTAAAAAGCTACAAACAAGAAAAAATGAACTAAGTTTGCAGCCAATTGTTGAAAAGTTTCATTCAATAATAAAACATTAAGATTATGACAAAGACAGCACTCATCACAGGAGGCTCAAAAGGCATTGGTTACGGCATTGCCGAAGTATTGATTAAAGAAGGCATCAAAGTAGCAATTACGAGCCGCACACAAGAGTCGGCAGACGAAGCAGTGGCTAACCTTAATTTGATAAAAGACGGCTATGCCTTGGGCTTTGCGTCAGATGTCCGCAATTTGGCATCTCAAGAATATGCCGTCAATCAAGTCATCAGCACTTGGGGCAGATTGGATTATTTTATTGCCAATGCAGGGGTTGGGCATTTTGCGCCCATTCAAGACCTTTCCGTAGAACAATGGCATGAAACCATAGACATTAACCTCACAGGTGTTTTCAACAGCATCAAAGCCTCTGTCAATGCTTTGAAAGACACTAAAGGGTATTTTATCACAATTGCAAGCCTTGCGGGTGCGAACTTTTTTGAAACCGCTGCCGCTTATAATGCCAGTAAATTCGGTTTGGTCGGTTTCACTCAAGCCATTATGTTGGATTTGAGAAAAGAAGGTATTAAGGTGAGTACAATTATGCCTGGTTCCGTCTCTACGCATTTCGCGAATCATACGCCTAACGAAAAAGACGCTTGGAAAATACAACCCGAAGACATCGGTCAAATCGTTTCCGACTTGATTAAGATGCCTGCACGAACATTGCCAAGTAAAGTTGAGGTGCGCCCAAGTATGCCACCTAGTAAGTGAAAAGTGAAAAGTGAAAAAAATTCAAACTTTTTAGAATATTTACCCCCTCAGTAAAAACAGTATTTTCTAATCATTTTCTAAGCAAAAGCCAATAAAACAGGCGTATAATGAGTCTAAAATCTAATTTTTACATAAAAATACTCTTGGTCATCATGGTGATGGTTCAAGTTTTCTGTAACGAACGTTCAGAACAAAGTCAACCCATAACAACAAAACCAGCATCAAAAGTAGATACCACACTGACCGGCAACTTTGCGACAGCACAAATTGCCCTCAACATCGAAACGCTTTCGGGCAATACCTTATCCTACGCCACTTTAGACTTCCCTGCTTTTTTCAACCATAAAGGAAAATACAAAACCAAAACACTTTTGGTAGATACAGGCGAAAAAGTGCCGTTTAGCAGCTTTAAGATTATTGACCAAGCCGCCATTTCTAAAAATGGTGTTATTCAAATATTGATGTCTTTTGAGTTGCAAACGCAACGGTTAACTTGGGAAACGGCAAATGGTGTTTTGACTGGTGCTTATGGTTCTTCAGTGTTCAAAGAATCCATCAAAAGTGAAGGCGGGTCAATCAAAGGTAAAGCCACGCTCCTATTTGATGAAAAAAGCATGAGTTTGATTTCTCAAAGTTCTACCTTTAATATTGAACCGAACAATGGATTGAAAAAGGAAAAAAGTGATTTTGAAGACTTAAACGCCTTTGTGACCAAGCATCTAAATGTTCGATTGACAACAAATATTCATTGGACAAACGCCAATTGCAAAGATTTGAGCTGTACGACTGGAGTGATGAGGGAAAATAAGTAGTCTATACTGAGGGGGTACAAAAATCAATAAAAATTGGGCTTTGGGCTAAATAAATTACTTTTCTCAAAAAAGACGTGCTAAATCAGCACGTCTTTTTTACTTTTAACCCAATTAATGTTTTCATCTAAAATCAAATCCATTAAAAATGAAAAAACAGTTTATCTATTTATGCGTCATGAGTGTATGTGTCTTTGGTATGACCATTGACATAAAAGCACAACAAAAAGACGTTTTGAAAAACGAATCCATCAAAAATCTCGATGGGAAATATGCCGACTACAAAGGCATTGCTATGCAAATTTGGAACCATGCCGAGTTGGGATACAAAGAAGTAGAAAGTTCAAAACTGCATCAGAAAACATTGAAAGACAATGGTTTCAGTGTCGAATCAGGCGTGGCAGGCATTCCCACTGCCTTTGTCGCCACCTTTGGCGAAGGCAAACCCATCATTGGCGTTTTAGCCGAATTTGATGCTTTACCCGGTTTGGCACAAGCGGCTGAACCTATAAAAAAAGGCATCGCAGGAAAGGCAGGTGGACATGGTTGCGGACATCATTTGTTCGGCACAGCCTCCGTTGCTGCAGCCATTGAATTGAAAAATACAATGGTCAAAAACAAGATGAAAGGCACAATTAAGCTTTATGGCGCGCCCGCCGAAGAAGGTGGCAGTGGCAAAGTTTATTTGGTGCGTGCAGGTCTTTTTGATGGTGTTGATGTGGTCATTCACTGGCATCCTGGGTCAACAAACGAAGCAAACCCGTCGTCTGCATTGGCAAATATCTCTGCAAAATTTCGTTTTTATGGACAATCAGCTCACGCAGCGGGTGCACCTGAACGGGGTCGTTCCGCCCTTGACGGCGTAGAAGCGATGGACAATATGGTCAATATGATGCGGGAGCACATTCCTCAAGAATCACGGATTCACTACGTCATTACTGACGGGGGCAAAGCGCCGAATGTGGTGCCTGATTTTTCAGAAGTATATTACTATGCCCGTCATCCCAATCGTGAGGTCGTCAAAGAGTTGTTTGACCGCATCGTAAAATGTGCCAATGGCGCAGCGATGGGTACTGAAACAAGAGTGGAATATGAAATTATTGGGGGCACTTACGATATTTTAGCCCTCCCTGTTTTGGCAAAAGTAATGCACGACAATTTGACGAAAGTAGGTGGCGTAACCTATTCACCCGAAGAGGTGGCTTTTGGACAAAAATTGCAAGAGTCTTTCCCTGCCAAAAACCGTCCTGCTATTTCAAATGCGTCTAAAATTGAGCCTTATAAAGACGAATCTTACCGCACAGGCGGGGGTTCAACAGACGTAGGTGATGTCAGTTGGGCTGTACCAACAGTCGGTTTGCGCATCGCAACATGGATTCCAGGAACACCCGCCCACAGTTGGCAAGCGGTGGCGTGTGGTGGTACAGACATCGGTGCAAAAGGCATGATGGTCGCTGCTAAAACATTGACACTCATGGGCATAGACCTGTTGATGGATAAATCTTTAATCGAAAAAGCAACTGCCGATTGGAAAGCAGCGAGAGGTACAGACTTCAAATATGTACCGCTTTTAGGCGATAGAAAACCTGCCCTCAATTATAGAGATAGCCCAAGCTCAGAATAATGGTGAATCCCCCGACCCCAAAGG
>JANLQI010000332.1:0-7573 GCA_031367705.1 Saprospiraceae bacterium
AGAAATTTGATTCGTTTTTGCTTTTTTTTTGCAAAAAAAAATAAAAAACGAATCAAATTTCTGTCTACTATACCTTTTATCGTTTCAAAATAGCAAGCAAGTGAGCAAAATTTAGATGAGGTATGAGCAAAAATAGCAAGCAAGTGAGCAAAATTTAGATGGGGTATGATCTAAAATAGCAAGCAAGTGAGCAAAATTTAGATGGGGTATGAGCTAAAATAGCAAGCAATTGAGCAAAATTTAGATGGGGTATGATCTAAAATAGCAAGAGCAGAAGGTATAATAAACAGAAATTTGATTCATTTTTGCTTTTTTTTCAAAAAAAAATAAAAAATGAATCAAATTTCTGTTTACTATACCTCATAATCAAGGCGTTTTCGGTGTTTTTTTTCCTTTTTTGCCTTCACCCGCATCTTTTCTTTGGAAAGGAACACCCAAAGCATCGCGAATCGGAATCAAAGCGACATCTTCATCGGCCGCATCTTGAGAAGCAGCGTAAATGGTGCGATAATCAAGATCGATTTCTTTACCAATTAGGGTATTAGAGCTGATGAGCAGGTCAATACGACTGTAGAGTTCCGAAATTTTGGCTTCATTACTGTCATGAGCCGCTTTGTTGTCAATCAGATTTTGGGTTGTGAAATCACGTTTTAAGTGATTCTCTAATTTCGGTGCGCTGTCAATAGCTTTTTGGACAAGAGGCAATATTTTTTTGTTCACTTTTCTGCCTTTTTTGTCTTTGGGTGCTACTGTTGGCAAATGGCTGTTAGAATCATCAATGATTTGCAAGCCTTCATAAAAGCGCGCATCAGATGTGGGTTCAACTTTGGAATGAACTTTTGATTTCATTGTTTTTTTTTGATTTAAATTGTTAAAAAAAAAAATAAATACTGAGGGGGTGCTTTTAGAAATAATACAATTGTTAGATTGAATTAAAACATAATAGCCAACTATATAATCTTGTTTTTAGTTCACTTGTGCATAAGTTTTTTTACAAATACAAATATTTCGAATGTTGGCAATGTAAATAAGTAATGATGAATGATAAATGATGAACGATGAATGGACGTAAAGCATTGATTATCAAATATCAACATCGAATCCAATTTCCCATTTATTTTTGTTTACATACTTAACCCTTTTTCATAAGTTTAAAAAGAAGGTTCTTCTCTTTTATTTTATCCTGACTAATGTTATCGGAAACGTTCCCGCAAGTTTTGAATGTTAAGTATTTAGTTTAACTTAATTTTGCAGGAATAAAATAAAATTTGGCTTATAAGCTAATTCAGTTAATTTTTATTATTGATAACCCCGCTAGACTATTTCACAAATTATTTATCATTAAAAATATTTTTAAATATGAAAAAGAGTTTACACTTTAAAACTGGTCAAAAGATTTTAGGCTTATTATGCTTTTGTTTTCTTCAAACGGCTGTTTTGTTCGGTCAAGCATCTGAATGGCGTACTGCCACTTCGGGTAGTTATGCTAATGCTACAACAGGTATCACAATTTGGGAGAAAAACGTCATGGGTGTATGGACACCTCAACCGGGCGACCCAACAACTCCGCTAAGACCTTCTGGTGGTGCAAACGTAACGATACGCTCAGGTCATATCATAAGTTTGGCTGCAACGACTTCTATTTTGAACTTAACAATCGAACCTGGTGGGCAACTGACTGCCGCTACGGCTTTGTCATTACGTATGGGGGCGAGTGCGTCAGGTGGTGCAACCGATAATGTGGTGAGTCTTTTAAATAATGGCACTTTAGGATCTGCCACAGTAGGCGCAACAGATGGCCTTGTATTTGAAATGTCTTCAAACTGCAAAACTTTGACTCTTGAAGGCACTGGTACGACGCGAATTTCGCGTTTCAGAACACTTCATGCCAATCCAAACATACCTGCAACGTTCAATGTCAATCAAAGTATGGATTTGGGCATTACTGGTAACTATGCTTTTACGGCTTACTATGTTGCGGGTACGGTAGCGAACACAGGAACGGAGGAGTTCATTGTGGAGCTTATGGCAAATAAAACGATTAAAATAAATTCAACAACGAGTTATTTTCATGGTAGCGTGAGTGGTACGCCAGCTACAGCCCCACAAGGTAAAGTGACTTATAATATCAGTGGAACTTTAGATTTGAGTTTGACAACTTCTGGCGGTTTTCAATCAAGTTCACAATCAGCTGCGGGTACACCCGGTCCTGCCAGTTTAAATGTGAACGTAAGAAATGGTGGTATTATGAAATTGGGCAGCTCTTTTTCTGCTTATAAAGGTGCAAATACGGGCAGTATCAATATGACTATTGAAAGCGGTGGCGTAGTTGATGGTACATTATTGACATCTGGCGTTACAAATAACTCTTCTGCACTGATGACGGGTTATACATGGTTTGTCACACAAGGAACAGGTATTTTAAAACTACCGGCTTCATCAACATCATCTACTACTTTCCCTGTTGGGCCGACATCTACAAGTTACAATCCTGTAACGATAAACAACGGTGGTGACAAAGTATTTTCAGTAGGTGTTGCCGTTGGTAACACACCTGCGGGCGTACCGAATGTCGTAAAAGCCCTCAACAGAACGTGGAGCATTGTACCGAGTTCTACACCTGCATCAGCAGACCTTACTTTTGGTTATAACACAGGAGAAGGCAATGGCAGTTGTGTTTTGACTGACCCTATGCAATTGAATGTGAATGCAGGTGCTTGGGCAGCACTCACTACATCAACACCCAGTGTGCCTTCTTCAGGTGCGACAGGTTTCCAAGTCAGTTATACAGGCACAGCATCATTTGGTTTTTTCAATTTAGTGAATGGCGGAATTATTCCAGTTGAAATGACAACTTTCAAAGGTTATGCGAAAGGTGCTGTTAATATCTTGGAATGGGCAACCGCAACAGAACGCAATAACCGCGAATTTGCGATAGAACGCAGCACTAATGGCGTTGATTTTCAACAAATAGGCTCAGTAAAAGGCAATGGTAATTCATTAACTGTAAAGAACTACAGTTTTACAGACGACGCTGCCCCCCTCAGTATTGGCTATTACAGATTGCGTCAAATTGACTTCGACGGTCGTGAAACAGTGTCAAAAGCTGTAACAATCGCACGCAACGGCAGTGGCAAAGTGGGTATGAGCAAAGTCTATCCAACTGCAACAAGTGACTACTTGAACGTCGAAATGACAACAGCTGGTAATACATCGTTAATGATTACAGATTTGATGGGTCGTGTTGTATCAACAAAACAATTAGGTGACTCAAACGGTAGTTTGTTACAACGTATAGATGTCTCTAATTTGTCAAACGGCATGTACTTTATTACGCTTCACTCTGGTAGCACAAGCCTTACAGAGAAATTCGAGAAGAAATAGTGCTTTAATGGTGAATATTTTAATGGTGAATGGTGAATATTTTAATGATTCACCATTCACCATTCACCATTACCCTTATAATTTAATCAAACAACAATTTTTCGGAATGAAAAAATTGAACTTCACTTTAGTGTTAGCCATGCTAACACTCACTTCCTATGCACAAACAGTCCTTTTTGACTATCATTTTAGTACATCACCACTGCCTGCGGCTATTACCTATACGGCAGGTGGCGCGCTAAGTACGACCAAAGCAGGAGATGTGAACTGTTCTACGGGTGCAGTCACTATCCCAATAGGTGGTTCAATGAACATTGATGTTGCCAGTTGTAGTATTTTTAGAGTCAATATGAAATCTTCTGCCAGTGGCGCACGCGTTGTTACAGTGAGTTATAAATTACAAAGTGACCCAACATTCACTGTTCTTACACCCACTCAGTCTGTTGTAACAGGCTCTTATAATTTTCAGACTTTGTATCCCGCCATTGTATCGAGTTCTCCAATTACAGTTAAGATAGAAAATGCCGCAACAGGTGGCGTTCTTCAAATCCATGATTTATACGTTGAAAGCAGCAGTGTTGTAAGCAATGCGGCTGAAATTACAGCATTTGCCTTGCCCAATCAAATAGGTAATGCAACCATCAACAGTGGGGCAGGGACAATAGCGGTTAATGTGCCTTTGGGTACGAATTTAACATCTGTAACACCATCTACATTAACCACTTCGACGAGTGCCACGGTTAGCCCAACTGCGGCAACAGCCCGTGACTTTACAAATCCTGTAACTTATGTTGTGACCGCACAAGACGGTACGACGACAAAAACGTGGACAGTTACAGTCAACACAGTAGCCTCAACCTTAAAAGAAATAACCGCTTTTCAGCTTTCACCCAGTCAAATAGGCGCATCAACCATTAATTCAGGGGCAGGAACCATTGCGGTGAGTATGCCTTTTGGTTCGACATTGACGAACCTTGTTCCCACTACTTTAACTATTTCAGCTTCTGCAACGATTAGCCCTTTGGCGAGTGCTGCACAAAACTTTTCGAGTCCTGTTGTTTATACTGTTACTGCACAAGACGGTTCAATGAAAACGTGGACGGTTACAGTGACTATTGTGACCTCAACAGCAAAAGAAATAACGGCTTTCCAATTAGCACCGAGCCAAATTGGGAGTGCTGTTATCAATTCAGGTGCAGGAACAATAGCTGTTAATATGCCACTTGGTTCAACCTTGACGAACCTTGTTCCCACTACTTTAACTATTTCAGCTTCTGCAACGATTAGCCCCTTGGCGAGTGCGGCACAAGATTTTTCAAGTCCCGTTGTTTATACTGTTACAGCACAAGACAACTCAACAAAAACGTGGACGGTCACCGTGACATTGGTTGACCCGAATGCGACATACACGGATTATCAAGCAGAAGATGCTGTCTTTACAGGCATTGTTGCTACGAATCACTTGAATTATACAGGCACAGGTTTTATTGATTTTAATACAAGTGGACCGAACAACGCTACTTTTACCGTTTGTCAACAAGCGGCGGGTAGTCAAACGGTTAAGTTTCGGTATTCTTTTGCCAAACCACCACCAGACATTCGGACAGCACGTTTGATTGTAAATGATGTTGATTTACAAGATGTGACTTTTCCTGTAACCGCTACTTTCGATGATTGGTTAGATGCAACTGCTATCATAACATTGAATCAAGGCATCAACACAATTAAATTGTATTGGGCAACAACGGATGGACCGAACTTGGACAGAATGTCTATCTCTGGCGCACAATGTGCCAGCTATACTTTGACAACAGCGACGACAAACGGTGGTACTATTACGAAAAACCCAAGTCGGACTAACAACAAATACTTTGACGTTGAAAGTGTGACATTAACAGCCGTTGATGCGATAAACGCTACTTTCAGCAATTGGTCAGGCGATTTGACGGGTTCAACGAACCCCTCAGTCGTTGCGATGACAAGTAACAAAAACATCACTGCTAACTTTACAGTTGTTTCAACCTATACCTTAACACTGAATAAAACAGGTATTGGTAGTGTTTCAGCAAGCCCAGCAGCAACGAATGGTGTTTATGCAGCAGGTACAGTTGTTACCTTGAGCGCTACACCTTTATTGAGCAATAGTTTCATCAATTGGACAGGTGACGCATCTGGCACTACCACCCCGACAACCGTGACGATGAATGCCAATAAGACCGCAACAGGTAATTTCACGTCCAATTATTCCTTTAATTTCAATAAAGTTGTCGGTTATGCCTCGATTACGGCTGATGGTTTTACTGGACCTACAACAGGCGGTCAAACCACCACGCAACCCGTTTTGTGTATCAATGGTCCCGCAGACTTCAATAAGCTCTGTGAAAGCCTTTACAATCGTCAACGGGCTTATGCCAATAAAGCACAAACCGCTGGAACGGTTTCGGGTACAAATATGATGCTCAAGCAACCCCTCATTATTCTGTTAAAAGCGGGTACATATAATGCTTCACAAGCCCTTTCGTCTGTCGGTGCCAATGCTTATGGCAATGATATGTTGGATATAGCTGAACAAGGCGATTTAACGTTTATTGGTGAAGGCAATGTGACCTTAAACTTTGGTATCAATGTCAAACGCTCGTACAATATCATCATTCGCAATATTTCTTTACACAGTTACGGCGACGATGGAGTGAACATTGGTTATCCTGAAACACACCATATCTGGGTTGACCATTGCACTTTCGGACATCCAACAACTTACCCAACTAATTCAGAAATACCTGACGGAACGGCTGAAGTGAAAGGTGGTTCAAGCTTTGTGACCATTTCTTGGTGTAAATTCCAAAACCACCATAAAACCTGCCTTTTAGGACACAGTGACAATAATGGCGCAGAGGATAGAGGACGTTTGAAAACAACCTATTTTGCCAATTATTTCTTTTCCACAAACTCTCGGCATCCGCGTACACGCTTTGGTACGGTTCACGTATTGAACAATATGTATGAAAACGTAGGGCGTGGCAGACAAGGCGGTTTTGGCTACGGTATTGGTGCATCAAACGAATCGCAAGTATGGGTAGAAGGCAATTTCTTTTTAGATACACGCTGGCCTATGTCAGCAGATAGGTCAACAGCCGATTTTGCTGCTGTTTATGGGCCGTTACAATCGCAGAACAGTAATATCGCTTGCTTTGGTTTGAAATCACTGAATAATGAATACGACGACAGTGGATTGACCGCAACGATTGTCGGTCAAGTGAAAGCAGAGATGATTAACCCGAGTGGTATGTCCGTTAAGTTTGATGAGTTGACGGGGCCTAACTTCACTTATGTACCTTCAAATGATTACAATTATTCTGCTGATTTGTTACCTGCACAAGCTGTGCGCGTATTGATACCGCAATATGCAGGTGCGGACAATCCAAACATCAATTGGGGTGTCAATTGTACCACAATACCTTTAAATCTACTTGATTTTGCAGCAACAAAACAGAACAACGAAGCCGTTTTGACATGGAAAACAGTGAATGAGCAAAACGTTAGTCTTTATGAAGTGGAACGCAGCAATGATGGCAAAGCCTTTTATGCAGTCGGTCAAACAAAGGCGAACAATACGCTTGATGTGCAAACCTATACTTTGACAGATAAAATGCCGTTGGTTCAAATCCAATATTACCGACTAAAAATGGTTGATTATGATGGAACAACGACGTATTCAAAAATCGTCAGTCTTTCAAAAGAAGGTTCAAGTAAATTCAAAATATACCCCTCAGTAACAAAGGATATTTTGACAGTCGAAACAACAACTTCTGGTGCATCAACCATAAATATCGTTGATGTTCTGGGTCGCATCGTTTCTTCAAGACAAATTGCAGCATCTGAAAACACAATGACAACTGAAATATCTGTTTCAAATCTACCAATTGGTGTCTATTCAGTTGTTTTTGAAAGCGCGAATGGACGTTCAGCAGCAAAGTTCATTAAGCAATAAAGTAATTAGTGTAAAATTCTTTTCATATACTTTTGTGTTATGCCCCCTCGGTAAAATCGGTTTTAAAAGACCTGTTTACTGAGGGGGTGTTTTTTTTTTAGGGAAAATAGGAACGTTGAATCAATTGAATAAATGGTTGGGCTTTGTGTCACACATTTGCTAGCTGAAGAGGTATAGTAGACAGAAATTTGAATAGTT
>JANLQI010000333.1:0-7249 GCA_031367705.1 Saprospiraceae bacterium
AAATCAGTGAAAACCAGTCGCATCAGCCCAATCAGGGGTCTAAAAAAAAAAATTAAAATCAAATACGTATGAAATCAAATTGCATTTTTCTACTATCTATAATAACTATTTTTTCAATCAGTTGCACAAGTCCAACAGTTATTGAAAAGAAAACAGATACTGTAAAAAGCAGTAAAATCGTCACAGGTGCAGACCAAACGGAGCAATATATCAAGCTCTTGGAGAATAAAAGAGTCGCTGTTTTGGCAAACCCAACTACGATTATTGGTCAAAAACATCTTGTAGATAGCTTGATGTCAAGAGGGATCAAAATCGTAAAGGTTTTTGGCCCTGAACATGGCTTTAGAGGCAATGCCAGCAATGGCACAAAAGTAACCGATGAAAAAGACCCTGCCACAGGTATTCCGATTATTTCGCTTTATGGTTCAAAAAGAAAACCATCGGCAACCGACCTTGCAGATGTAGATGTGATGATATTCGATATTCAAGACGTGGGATGTCGGTTCTACACTTATATTAATGTACTGAGGGATGTCATGGAAGGCTGCGCCGAAAACAATAAGGAATTGTTGATTTTAGACAGACCCAATCCAAATGGTTATGTCGTTGATGGGCCTATTTTGGACATGCGCTTAAAGTCTGGTATCGGTCAATTTCCGATTCCTATTACGCATGGTATGACCATAGCAGAATTTGCACAAATGATAAATGGTGAAGGTTGGTTGGCGAATAAAATGACTTGCAAACTGAAAATAGTGCCTGTGGCTTATTACAACCACGACATGCCCTATACCCTACCTGTGAAACCGTCTCCGAACTTAAATACGCAGCAAAGTATCTTGCTTTATCCATCTATGTGCTTGTTCGAGGGCGCAATTCTCAGCTATGGACGGGGTACGCAATATCCTTTTACGGTTCTCGGCAGTCCACTTTTCAAAGACAAATTTAGTTTTTCTTTTACCCCCCTCAGTATTCCTGGCATGAGCGAGTCTCCTTTGCACATGAATCAGATGTGTTACGGCATTGATTTAAGAAATTACGATGTCAAAACATTGCGTAAAAGTAAGAGAATCAACATTCAATGGATGATAGATGTGTATCAAGCCTATCCAGATAAAGACCGATTTTTTGACAGAAGTTTTAGCAAACAGATGGGCAATATTGACTTTTTAGCAGGGGTTTCCGAATTTAAAGAACAAATCAAAGCAGGTAAATCTGCTAAAGAGATTCAAGCATCTTGGGAGCCGGGTTTGTCAAATTATAAGGAAATGAGGAAAAAGTATTTGTTGTACAAGTGAAACAATAGGCAAAGGGCAAAAGGCAAGAGGCAAAGGGCAAACTTTACGAAGGTTTTGAACCTTCGTAAAGTTGTCAATTTAACCCCCTAAGTATTTTTAAGATATTCAACCCTTTTGTTGAGCCTTTGGGTTAATGAAAAAAGCTTCATACGCCCAAAAGATTTTTTCAAAAACATAATGTTGTACCGCCATCAGCTCACCGTCACTTGTGTCCACAAAATAATGCTCGATATGCACTAAGCCATCATCAGATTTGGTGATGAGGCCTTGTTCATTACGGGCTAAAAATGGGTGCAAAGTCAATGTTTTTGAAACATCATTTTTATCAACAACGGTTATTTTTGCAAAAACAGGCGATGTTTTCAAGGAATCCGCCTTCGCATTGCCAAATTCATAGCCTTCAATACCTAATTTTTCAAAGCCTTGTAAAAACGCATTCACCAAGCCTTGAATGACTGGGCGATTCATGGGCGGCATAATACTGTAAAAAGGTTCGACCTTAAAACCACTGCCTTCACGTATCAATTTAAACGATTTGGCTTGCTGAGTGGGGTATTCAATGCTCACCATTTTAATGTCTTGCGGTTGCAATTTGAATACAAAACGGTCGCGCCAATCTTGTTCTTCCGTTATGAAACGAGGGCGCAACATGCCTTGAAAACCGGGAATGTGCATCACATAAGGCTCGTTGCTGTTTTCCATCATCATAAAAGTCCCTCTATCGTCAGGTGTTGAACCACCGACGTAGAAAGTACGCAAAGCCTTACCATTTTTACTATAAACTTCAACTTTTATCCCCTCAGTAGAGAGGTCTTTGACGACACTTTCAACGGCATTTCGAGGCAAACGGAATTTTAATTCGACTTGATTGATGGTTTCAAGCAATGTATGAATCATATCAGGTTGCACATCGTATTTGCCACTAACAAACCATTTAACATTATTTTCTCGGGTCAATGTAACTGTTTTACCTGTTCTGTCAGCGAGGAAAATTTTACCAATATCGGCGGTATCTTTCACCGCAAAATGAAAATCATAACCTTCTAAGTTCGAATCCTCTTTGGTCAAAAGATACCAAGCCCCCGCACTTCCGACAATAGCCAATAAAGCTAAGAGTACTAAATTCCTATTTTTCATTTCTATAATTATTGTTTTTCATACCGCTTTCCGTCCATAAACTCTCCTGGGCCAGGCCAACCTTCCATAAATGTCCATCCAAAAAGTAGCAGAACGAGCGTAAATAATATCGTACCGATGACCATACCCCAACCCCATTTTTTATGACCCATCAAAATCATCAAGCCACCAAACAGCCCAACAACAACCATAATACCGCCAAAGGCGAATTTACCGTATTTGACTAATGCCAACTCCGCAAGACAAATGGCAAGGATAATACCTATTTTACTTAATAACTCTTTCATAAGTTAATTGATTGATTTTCATTGAATTAAAACAAATTAGCTGTCATTCCTTTCATTCATTTGTTGAATAAAACGAAATTTCGCTCAAAGCTATGAATCTTTGAACAAAAAACGCCCCCCTCAGTATGGAATTCAAAATTTTGAAAAATCGGCTATGGCAGAAGCCGCTTTGAATGAGTCTTGGGTGATGGTTTTATTTTCATCAGAATCGTAGTCAACAGCAATTTTCCAAACACCTGCCACTTTTCTAAGGAAAACATGAAATTTGCCGTAGTCTTTGAAGACTTCACCTTTTTGATTGATGTATGTTGTTTCGTAAATGCCCCGTTCAGAGCCTATTTCGCCATTGTTCGCCCTTATTGTACAGACGTAAATTTAACTTTTGCACCTTCTTTGATACCCATCAAACCAGAAGTAATGACCGTATCTCCCACAGAAAGACCCGTAGTCGCTTGTACTTTTACATCATTACGTAAACCGACTTCAAAAGGAACGGCTTTGGCAACGCCATTTTTAGAGATAAAAACTTGCTGTCCTTTCAAAATAGGTATCATGGCTTCGGTTGGAATCATCAAAGCATTATTGATTTCCTTCAAGCTAAAATCAACTTTGACGAATGCGCCAGCTTTCAATTTACCACTTGGGTTGGCGGCATTTGCTCGTATTTTGAAGGTGCGGGTTACTGGGTCTATTTGGTTTTCCGTTGCAAAAACTTTCCCCGAAAACTTGTCTTTTACGCCTTCAATTGAAAAACTGATATTGTCGCCTATCCGAACGCTATTCGCGTATTTTTCAGGAATTGTAAAGTCAATTTTAACAGGATTCAAGACTAAAATAGTTGCCACTTGACTCGATGCCGTGATGTATGCGCCGTTACTGATACTTTTCAGACCAATCACACCATTAAAAGGAGCGCGTAACTCCGTTTTTGCAATTTGAGCTTGCGTAAACTCCATATCCGCCTTGATATTATTGATTTGGTTGGTAATGGCATCGTATTCATCTTGAGAAACGCCTTTCACTTCGAGCAATTTGCGGAGACGTTTCTCACTTTGTTCAGTCAAATTGAGTTGCGCTTGCAGTTTTTTCATCGTCGCTTGCAAGTCCACATCATTGAGTTTTATCAAAAGTTGCCCTTTAGAGACAGGTTTTCCTTCAACAATATTGAGTTGAACGATTTTACCAGAAACTTCTGGTTTCAAATCAACCATTTCAGAAGCAATGACTGTACCTGTCGCAAAAATGTCGTTGCTCAAATTTTCAGATTTTACAATATAACCCGAAACACCCATAGCTGGGGCATTTCCTCCTGCCCCACCACCTTTTGGCGCATCTGATTTTAAAGCAGCATCTTGGGGAAAATATTTAAATTTTACAAATGCCAAACCGCCAACAAGGGCAAGAAAAAGTCCAATTCGTAACAAAAGTTTCATATATAAAGATTGAGTTCAATAGATTTGACCTGATAATTTTTGATTCAAACCCAAATATCTAAAATTCTCGATGCTTATCATGTAAATCACTTCATCTGTTTCGACAAGTCCCCCTTTTTTCTACCTAAAGAACAAAGGGCAAGAGGCAAAGGGGCAATAAGCAAAGAGCAAACGACAAGAGGCAAAGAGCAAAGGGCAAAGAGCAAAGAGCAAAGGGCAAAGAGCAAAGGGAAAAGAGCAAAGGGAAAAGAGCAAAGGGCAAAGAGCAAAGGGCAAAGAGCAAAGAGCAAAGGGAAAAGGGCAAAGGGCAAACAGGAACTTCCCCTTTGCTCTTTGCTCTTTGCCCTTTGCCCCTTGCTCTTTGCCCTTTGCTTATTGCATAGACTTCTTATCTTTACTTTTTACAGATTTTGAAGACATCAACACGCGAACGACTTTTTCGAGCAGCTCATCAGGTGAAAATGGTTTACCTATATAGTCCGTCATACCAAAAAGTTGCGCTTTTTCTTTTTCATTGATATAAGCTGACGCTGTGAGTGCAATGATGGGTACTGATGATTTTTGAGCGTTTTTAAGACGACGAATTTCAGAAACTGCCAAATAACCATCCATGCGTGGCATTTGAATATCCATTAATATTAAATCAAAATTGGAAACGTCAAGAGCTTCGAGAGCTTCTATGCCATCGTTTGCCGTTGAAACCACCATATTGCGTTTTTTAAGCATGTTGGCGACAAGCATCTGATTGACTTTATTGTCTTCAACTATCAAAACCCTTCTGCCTTCTAAAAAGTTATTGTTTGCCCAAATAGGCACCCCCTCAGTATCTGTCACTTTTTCACCTGCTGTTTCCACCATTTTGAACGGCAAATACACTCTGACTTCAAGGCTTTCTTCTCCTTCGATTAATTGGATAGAGCCGTTTTGTAGTTCAATCAATCGTCTCGCCGTCAGCCATTCCATATCTTTTGTAGATAAATCTTTGAGAAATTCTCTACTTTCATTAAAGGTTAATATCTTGGATAACTGCTCATGATCTACTATTTTACCCTTTGCTGCCACTTTAATTTTAAGCATTAACTCATTGCCAACCAAATCTTTACGAATGATATCGAGTTTAAGTGTACCATTGCTTAATTGACGTTGCAAACCTGTTGTAACGTAGTATAGAATTTGTACAAGCCTTACTGAATCACCTTTTAACTGAACAGGTAATTTACTATCAATATGCGATTCAAAAGAGACATTTTCTTGAGATTTGATACCTTCACTGATTTGATCAAAAATCTGATGCGTATCAAAATCTTGATGTGATAAAGTCAACTTACCTGCCTCGATATTTGAGAAATTCAATACATCATTTATCAATACAAGTAAACTATTGGTCGCAAACTGCAAATTTTTAACATGTTCCTCTTGGTCTTTGCGGGGTTCTTCTGCCATCAAAAGACGGGCTTCGTTGACCAAAATACTGAGGGGGTCGCGCATACGAGACGAGACATCAGCGAGATAATTGTCTTTTGAAAAATGTTCATTTTGCGCATTTTCACGTTCAGAGACTTCTTCAATAAGGCGACTATTGAGCAAATCAAGCGCATCATTTTTCTCCGACAATTGGCTATTGACCTGTTCTAATGCTTCATTTTGACCTGCCACCACTTCATGTTGTTTCTGAATTTGGGCATTTAAGACGGCTAATTTTTCATTGTCTTGTTTCTTTAAACGATAATTTCTAAATGTTAACCACAAAGCGACGAGAGACAACCCTACAAGCCCGATTAAAAGCCAACGCAACCAAGTTTCTGTCGTCTTTTCTTTTTCTAAAGCCGCTAATTGACGGTTTTTATCTTTTACAGCAAATTCAGATTCGTATTTTGTCGTCATTTCGACCAAAGCGCGGCTCTTTTCATTGTTGAAAAGACTGTCTTTGCTTGTCGCATAATCGGCTAAATAGTCATACGCTTTTGCCGTATTGCCCATTTTAAAATAGCCTTCGGCAATACTTTTATAAATAATTGGCATTTTAGGTTGAAAAGGCAACCCCCTCAGTATATTTCCACTCTTTTCAAAAAAGGACGCTGCTGATGGGATGTCATTATTGTTCAAATAAATTTTACCCAATTGCAAATTGACTTCAGACAAGCCCATTTTGTTGCTTAAATGAGAATAGGAAGACAGTGCACTAAATGCATTTTCAATAGCCAAGCTATTGTCGTTCAACTCATTATAAACCTTTGACAAGCTCAAAAAGTCATTTGCCCCAGCGAGTTCATCGTTCAACATCCGATGAAAGTTGAGCGAGGCATTGAAGTTATTTAATGCCCCGTCATAGTCTTTCATATCGAAGTTCACTTTGCCGAGAAAAGAAGCCAATGTAGCTGCCTTTGAGAAGTCTTGTAGTTCCTGTGACCAAATTCTCAAGGCTTCATCAAACTGATGAATCGCTTTACCATAAAACTTTTGGCTCAAATAGACATCACCCATATTGCGATGGGTCTCTGCTACGATAGCTAAATCTTCTGGGCTGTTGTCGAGCAAATCCAAAGCAGCTTGAAAGTTGACAAGTGCTTGATTATTATTATTTTGCAAAAGAAATACGCGACCAATATGGTTTTTTGATGTCGCAACACCACCTTTAATTGATGTCGCCTCTTTGAGTTTTAAGGCTTCAACAAAATAATTCATGGCATTAGTATAATCAAACCGCGCACGCGCAATCAAACCCAAATTGTCTAAGGTTTTAGCTTTACCAATCACTGAATTTTCGGCATTCGACAATGCCCAAGCAGCAGTTGCTTCATTTTCAGCTTCTAACAGTTGATTGTTTTCAATAAATTGAGTAGCCGATTTGTTCAATCGTTGCAATTCTACCCCCTCAGTATGTGGGGTATGAGGTGACTGAAAAGCCAATACGCATTGTGCTTTCAGAATTAATATTAGCAATAAGAGCTTGATTTTTTTCATTAGGACAGACATTTTTCTCATAGTTTTGATGGGTGAAAAGTATGCCTATTTATATCGTGCAATAATCTTACAAGTTTTTTATTGTGACAGGTGATTACGATAGGTATAGTAGACAGAAATTTGAATAGTT
>JANLQI010000437.1:0-10620 GCA_031367705.1 Saprospiraceae bacterium
TTTCAAAGGAAAAATCAGATTGTCGTCTTGACTTGAAAACCCATCAAGACGACCGCCCTGACAACAAATTATAATCCCATGAACATATTCTTTATGTCACCGACTTTTTCGGTGCCTTTATTTCTCTTTTGTCAAAAATGAGTTTCTCGTTTGATAATCAGATTGTCGTCCCAACTTTAAAAAACAACGTTGGGACGACCCCTGACAGCAAATTATAATCCCATGAACATATCTTGTGTAGCTTGCTCTTATAGTTGTTCTCTTTTTTGATAATACAAAGGTGCGAAAAGAATTTGGGCTATGCAAGGACATTTTAGGTGCATTGTGAAAGACGATTTTAGTTAAAATAGATTTATTTAATGTAATATAAAAAATTAAACTATTGATTATCAACATTTTAATGTATAATAATCATCCGACAGTAATGTGCCATTGTGAAAATAATAATTTTTAATTACTCATTTTGTGAAATATTTTATTTAAAAAAAAGTGATTTTTTTTCTTTGAAAGACTTGACAAGTGAATTTTTGTACCATTAAACTACTCAATTCTCTGATTTAACCGTCATCATTTTCAAGCCCCCCTCAGTATTTATATAATTTTTTACCCATTTTTCTTTTGAAACGCTTCAAAAAACCTATTTTTGAACCGAATCATTAAACCGTCTTTCATTTATGGGTTTTCTTTCAACACGTTTTGCAAAATATCCAAGGATATTAAAGATATATCGGATTGTGAAGAGAGTTTTTCTGACGCTCTTCCTCGCACACCTTATATATACGTTGTTGTTGATTTGGATACCTGTCTTTTCTACACCTACGATTTTTGGACAATGGATTACGGGCAAAGAGATTCGGAAACAATGGGTCAGCCTTGACCAGATTTCTGTATCCATGCAACACGCCGTTATTGCCGCCGAAGACCAAGAATTTCAGAACCATTTTGGTATTGACGTAAAAGCCATCGAAAAAGCGATTGATTTCAATAAAAATCATAAACGAAAAAAAGGAGCGAGTACCATTTCTCAACAAGTGGCTAAAAATGTATTCCTTTGGCAAAGCCGAGATTGGGTGCGGAAAGGTTTGGAACTATACTCCACTTTTTTGATTGAATTGTTTTGGAGCAAAAACCGTATTTTGGAAGTTTATCTCAATGTCGCCGAAATGGGAGATGGTGTTTTTGGCGCAGAAGCCGCTGCCCAATATTTTTTTAAAAAACCTGCTTCAAAACTCACCTCATCCGATGCCGCTCTTATTGCTGCCTGTCTGCCAAGTCCTTTGCGTTTTCGCGTCAATGCACCTTCTGATTATGTCCGACAACGACAAAATTGGATTTTATGGCAAATGAGTCATATTGAATGGGAAAAATAAATCGGAAATACCCCCTCAGTATTTTAACAATATTAGCATTGGTTTTTAGCAGTTTTATTGAAATTTTAAATTCAATAAAATGAGTTATTCTATTTTCAATATTCTATCCAATTTTGTTAATAAACTATTAAAATGGGTTAATGAAACATCAAAATTGAACAAAATTAAAATAACAACCAATAAAATAGAATTAACTAAACATCTTAACAACCTTTAATTTTTAAATTATTTATGAATAATAACATTGAAAAAAAATTAGAATCAATAAATTTATCTTTACCAACATTGCCTGGCTCAAAAGGTATTTATAAAAGTTGTTTAACGATAGATAAACTCGTTTATGTTTCTGGACATGTATCTATCAACACTGATGGTAGTTATATAACTGGCAAATTAGGTGATAATGTGGACGAAGCACAAGGCAAAATCGCCGCCCGTCAGTGCGGCTTGGCAATGTTGGTGTCCTTGAAAAACCATCTTGGCGATTTAGATAAAATCAAACGTGTCGTCAAAATACTCGGTATGGTCAATGCCACGCCTGATTACGAAAAACAACCCATCGTCATCAACGGTTGCAGCGAATTGTTTGCTGAATTATGGGGCAATGATAACGGTCTCGGTGTCAGAAGTGCTGTGGGTATGGGGTCATTGCCAAATAATGTTGCTGTGGAAATTGAAGGCATTTTTGAAATTTTTTAAACAAAAGCACTATGGATTTGACTGGTTTTGACTTCAAAATTCAAAATATAGACCAATTAGACACGCCTGTCTTGGTCGTTTATCCCGAAAGAGTTCAGTATAATATTGATGCCGCTATCCAAATGGTTGGCGATGCAAAACGTTTGCGTCCTCATATCAAAACGCACAAATCAGCCGTCGTTGCCAAAATGATGATGGATGCAGGTATTACGCAATTCAAATGTGCGACAATTGCCGAGGCTGAAATGTTAGGCATGGCTGGTGCAAATGATGTGCTGCTCGCGTATCAACCTATTGGTCCCAAACTGCAACGTTTTATCAATGTCATCAAAAAATTTCTAAACACGAAATATGCTTGTTTAGTAGATAATATTGCGGCTGCACAAGCACAATCCGATGCTTTTGCAACTCAAAACCTAAATGTCCCCGTTTTTATTGACCTCAATATTGGTCAAAACCGAACAGGTATTGCGCCCGACGAAACGGCTGTGGCATTATATGATGCCTGTAAAAACATGAAAGGCATTCAAATTATCGGCTTGCATGGTTACGATGGACATTTGAGAAGTCCAGACTTAGCTATCAGAAAGGCAGAATGTGATGCGGCTTTTGATAAATTAAAAGCTTTGGAAGCGGAAATACTGTTGAGGAACGAAATCCCGATGCTATCGGGAAGGGGGGATAAAAGTGCGAAACTTATTATTGTCTCAGGTGGCTCGCCTTCATTTTCGATTCATGCCCAACGTGAAACGGTGCAATGTAGCCCAGGCACGTTCATTTATTGGGACAAAGGCTACAGCGACCTTTGCCCCGAACAGCCTTTTAAACCTGCCGCTTTGCTTGTAACAAGGGTCATTTCGCTACCCGATGCGACTAAATTATGCCTTGATTTAGGTCATAAATCAGTAGCAGCTGAAAATGACATCAGCAAACGGGTCTATTTTCTAAATGCGTCCGAATTGATACCCCTCAGTCAAAGCGAGGAACATTTGGTTGTTGAAGCAGGCGAGGGGCATACTTATAAGGTCGGCGATGTATTGTATGGGTTGCCATATCATATCTGTCCAACTGTTGCTTTATTTGAACGTGTTGTCACTATTGAAAATGGAAAAACAAGCGGCGAATGGCTCACAATTGCAAGAGACAGACGCATCACTTGTTGAGTCACTTAGATTCAAATAAAGAGTTAACATACATTTACGAAATTTTTAAAATTTCGTAAACGTTGATTATCAAGTATTTAAGTTGCCTAAATTCACCATTCACCATTCACCATTCACCATTACAACAATGTTTATATTTGATGCACACCTCGACCTAAGCATGAATGCCATGGAATGGAATCGAGACCTACGGCAACCGATTTCAGCCATTATCGATAGAGAAAAGGGTATGACCGACAAACCCGACCGAGCGAAGGGAGTCGTCTCTTTTCCTGAATTGCGCAAAGGCAATATAGGCTTGGTCGTTGCCACTCAAATAGCTCGGTATGTTGGGCGGGGCAATCCGCTATCAGGTTGGCATTCGCCACAACAGGCTTGGGCGCAAACACAAGGGCAGCTCGCTTGGTACAAAGCCATGGAAGAGGCGGGCGAAATGGCTCCCATTACAGATTTGATTTCTTTGGAAACCCATCTTGCACTTTGGCAAAATGAAGATGTAAATAATTCAAAACCAATTGGTTATGTTTTGAGCTTGGAAGGTGCTGACTCTTTGATAACGGTTGATTATGTCGAAAAAGCCTACGAATATGGACTTCGTGCCATTGGTCCAGCGCATTATGGGCCTGGACGTTATGCCAATGGCACTGATGCAACAGGCAAAATGAACCAAAATGGCTTGGATTTATTGAAAAAAATGGATTCACTCAATATGATTTTAGACGCTACCCATCTGTGCGACGATGCTTTTTGGCAAGCGATGGACAATTTTGATGGTGCAGTGTGGGCAAGTCATAACCTTTGTCGTACGATTGTTAACCACAACAGGCAGTATTCAGATGAACAAATCAAGGCATTGATTGAGCGGGGTGCGGTCATTGGCGCTGCTTTTGACGCTTGGATGATAGTCCCTAATTGGATTAAGAAAGTGTCAACACCCCTCAGTATGGCGTGTAATATTGAAAAAATTATTGACCATATTGACCATATTTGTCAAATTGCGGGCAATGCAAAACACGTCGGTATTGGCTCCGATTTGGATGGTGGTTACGGCAAAGAACAATGTCCCTACGATATTGAAACAATCGCTGATTTACAAAAAATCCCCAATTTGTTAAAAAAACGCGGTTATACTGAGGGGGATGTAGAGAACATCATGCATGGTAATTTTTTGCGTTTTTTGAGAAACCATTGGAAAAGTGAAAAGTGAAAAACGAAAAGTGAAAAATACTGAAGGGTGTATTTTTCACTTTTCACTTTTCACTTTTCACTTTTCACTTTTCACTTTTCACTCAATACATCATACCCTCGTCTGCAAAGCTATAAAACCCAGAATGGGCGACAATGACATGGTCTGCAACGGAAATATCAAGCGATTCTCCTGCATTTCTCAACTTTCGAGTCAATTCTATATCTTTTTGACTCGGTTTCAAATTGCCTGAAGGGTGATTGTGAATAAGGATAATGGAGCTGGCTAAGGCTTCAATGGCCGGTCGGAACACCATTTTGGCATCTACAACAACCCCTGAAACGCCGCCGATACTGACGCGATGACGACTGATGATATGGTTTGCTCGATTGAGCATCAATATCCAAAACTCCTCGTGAGGCAAGTCAATCAATTGAGGTAAAATGGCATCATAGACATCACGAGAGCAAGTAATGGTATCCCGCTGCATCATGTCGCTGAATTGCCGCCGCCGACCAATTTCCAAAGCGGCGGCTATGGTAATGGCTTTGGCTTCGCCAATACCTTTAAATTTTATCAAATCTTTGAGGGTTCGACGGCCTAATTCGGAGAGATTGCTATCAACAGACTTGAGGATTTGTTTTGCCAATTCAATCGCGTCCATGCCGACTGTTCCAGAGCCAATGAGAATAGCAATGAGTTCGGCATCTGTGAGTGCAGACTTGCCTTTGAGCAACATTTTTTCGCGTGGACGGTCTTCTTCTGCCCAAGCGGTTATGGGGATATTGTAGGCGTAGTTGTCTCTCATTTGTACGTTTTGAGTTTGTTATTGGAAGAAGGTACAAAGGCTGAAAATAGGAGAATTTAATTTGTTAATGAGTAAATTAGTCAATTTTTTGAGAAAAAGCTTTAAAAAATTGTTGAATCATCTAAAATACTGAGGGGGTCATTGTGGATATTTATTCATTAATTCAGCGCGTGTATGAACGTGCAGTTTGTGATAAATACTTCGCACTTGTGAACGTACTGTATGTTCAGAAACAAAACGATTATTTGCTATTTCTTTATAAGACAAACCCTTGTAAAGCCCTTTCAGAACAATGTGTTCCTGTTCGGTCAGTTTCTCCAATTCAGGATATTTTTTTTCGGATTCCCTCATATAGTTTATCGCTAATCGCGCATATTGACGGCTCATGGGCGAACCACCCGCTTTTATCTCTCTTATGCCTTCTGCCAATTGTTCAATCATGCCGCCTTTAAGCAAATAGCCATTTGCACCTGCGCCTAAGGCTCTAAAAACCTCATTGTTGTCGGCATGGTCGGTGAACATGATGAATTCAAGGTTGGGGTATTTATGCGCGTTTTCGAACACACAGTCAATACCGTTTTGCTTGGGTAAACCAATATCCATCAAAACGACATCGGCTTGTAGGTTGGGCAAAGCAGATGAAAAGGTTTCGGCACTGTCGAAACTGCCGATACATTCTATATCCGAAAATTGATTGAGCAAGCTGGCGGTGAGTTTTCGAACATCGGGACTGTCTTCTACAATGGCAATTTTTATCATTTTTTATAGCATTTAGCCGCAAATATCTATATTAAAAAGGTATGACGCAATCATACAAACGTGTGAAATATCGAACGGCTACTAATGAGTTTTTTCACCGCCCACATTTCCAAGAATGTTAATAACCGTTCCTTTTCCAACACTGCTGTGAATGGAACAAATGCCGCCTATCATTTCTGCACGGTGTTTGATGCCGTTTAAGCCTTTAGTATGGTTGTGAGAATGACCATTTTCATCAACATCAAAACCTAAACCTTCATCTCTTATTTCCAAAAGATATTGGTCTGTTGTTGTCAGTTTGAATGTTAAATAAATCGTTTTCGTATGGGCATATTTAGCCGCATTGTTTTGTGCTTCCGTAAAAATGGGCAGTAAATGGCGTTTAAGATTGGTTGAAACAAGTACGTTTTCGGCATCCACATCAGAATCAAAATCAAAAACGACTTCAATACCCAAGTTTTCCCAAAAATGCCGAGCGGTTTCTCTAAAATAGGCTTGCATGTCCTCAAAATTATTGTATTCAGGGTCAATAGCAAATATAATTTCACGCATTTTTCCTGCCAACAAACGGGCTTCATTGCCATAGTAACGGATGCGCTCTTTCAAAAAAGGCATTTGTACATTAGACAAATTGCCATCATTTTGAGCTGCGAGTGACATTTTTGAAAGTTCTGCGCCTACTTTGTCGTGGATATCTAAAGCGACTTCAGTGCGAATTTGAGTCTCTTTTTTAGCGATTTCAAGGATTAGACGCTCTTTTTCAAGCGTGTCTATAGTGTTTTGAAATATCAATTCCTGATTAGCGATTGCCAATCGTTCTTTGTCAATGGTATCTAACCGAGATTTGTATGCCAAACCGACAGAGAAAAATATCAATTCGAGGATAATGCCAATTTGCTGACCGATTAAATCATCTTCCCAATATAAACTGGTTTCAGGAACGATTCTGACATATAACGAGCCAAGGGCGAACAAAAAAGTACCAATCAAAATATAGTTTACCAAAGGCGATTTTCTGAAAACCCACATCATATAAATGACCACTAGACCACTCAAAATGTTCAGTAAATATTTAGCTTTCCCTATGATGTCATCAACAAGCGTATGATCAATTTTCAATAGTATTAAATCAATCAATATCAGCCCTAAAAAGGAGAACATACCAATCTTTAGCCACCGATGGAATTGGGGCATTTTCTGTTTCGCATCAAAAAGACTGTCTAAAAATAGAATATAAAAAAAACTCCAAAACGTACTGAGAATGACCCGATAGTCATCATTGAAAACCCAAACTGGTAGAATATATAAGAATTGGTCTTCTCGCTCAAAAACCCACCAATAGAATGTGAAATGGGAGAAAATATACAAAAAGTAATACAAAAAAGTCCTTTGTTTTTGTAGAAAAAAATGTGTCAAAGCATGTATCATCATAAAAATTAGAACACCCAAAAAGGTAAAATTCCAAGTATAAACATCCAATATCGCTTTATAGTGAAAACTCGCTTCTACTGAGGGGTTATATAAAATGGGTTGTTCAGGCGTTTGGTTCCAACTTTTTATTGTTTTGAGCCAAACTGTCACTTTCTTTTTGGGCGGGAAGTACAATAAAAGCGTGCGATTGCTGGGATACATTTTTTTTTCGGGCTGTGGATGCGGGCGTATCAATTTCCCAACTGATACCGTGTTTAAAAGCTTGTTTTCCTGAAAAGTATAGGCGGTTAGCGAATAGATTTCCATAAAATTTAAGGATAGTTTGATCGTATCCTCAGTGGTATTTTCAGCAACAAAATAATACCAGTAATTAAATGTCGAAGAATTACTTTTTGACAAAGCCAATTCTGATAGTGGTATAAAATATTGATTTTGAACCTCTTGTAATGTTAATAGATTTATCGAATCTACATAAACTACCATATAGGGACGTAGATGAATACTGTCCTTCATTTGTTGAGGCAGTTGTAAAATGGGTAAAGTGTTTCGGCTTGAAAGCAGGTTGTTTTGAGCAGCAATATTATTGAAAAAAAGGACACCCCATAAAAGGATAACTAAAGGTATTGATTTCATTGGTTGCTAAGTTTTAGTCACTGATGTTTGTTTACTACGACAAATCTAAGTTTTTCTTTTTTATCATACAAACATCGGACGGTTTTTCTAACAAAAACGATACCCCTCAGTATTTTGTGGTACTTATTCAAGGGTGTATCGCACAATTGTATGAGAAAATGGTTGTTTTACAACTTGCAAAATGGTCTAATTGAGCGATTGTGGGCATGAGAAAGAGCCTCTAACTTTGACCTGTCCAAAAACAAGAATATCCTTTAATGTTAAAAAACATGCTTGATTTAAATTTAAAATAACCACTTTGAAAACATGTTGTTTAAATACAAACCAAAATGACTGACACTTGAAACGTTTTTTTATTCTTTCTTTTCTGAATTTTCCTTGCAACATTTTTATTTATTTCAAGTGCTTGAAAGAGCATTGGTGAAAATATAATTGCATTTTTTTAATTTTTAAATAAAACCTAAAATGAGAAATTACTCAAATGATTACCTAAGCGAATTTGAACGTGAATTCGATACGGAATTTGAAACAGACACTATGGAGTCTGTTTTTGGTGGCGACTCTGAAAACGATTTACTTAACTCGGAATTTGAAGGCGATTTTGAATTTGAACAAGATGAAGAATCGTCTAATAATTTTGAAATGGAACATGACCAAGAATCCGATTACTTATCTGAATTTGAACAAGATGATTTCGGAAGTAATGGCAGTTATGGGCGAAATGTTTCTCGTGACCGTGAATTTGAAAACCGTTTTTATGAACTTTTCACCAATAATTATGAAAGTGAAATGGAATTTGAGAACAGTTTCAATGAAATCTTGCACGAAATGGAGCAAGACTATTTTTGGGGCGGATTGAAAAAATTGGGTCGTAAAGCTTTCAAATTCGCTATGCCATTGGCTCAAAAGGCTTTAAAAAACATTCCCGGTGGCGAAAAGTATGCAGGCCTTTTGCAAACTTTATCCACAGACCCACGCAAGTTCCTACGTGATGCCATAAAAACTGTTGGCCCTATGGCTCTGAATGCAGTTGCCCCGGGTGCTGGTTCTGTTTTGGGTGCAGTGATGAATTCTGAAGTAACTGTGCCAAAAAGTAAAGCCCAACAAGCCGCTAAAGATACAGTAGCAGTAGGGAAAAAGGTGTTTACAGATTTTGCTAATAATATTGCTAAAATACCACCAACAGACAATTTGCAACAAGCAAAAAACAGCTTATCAAGTGCAGCAAAAGCGGCTGTGCAAGGGGCTGTCAATCAGATAAAGCAGCGACACAAAAGTGATTATGGCGGACGGCATAAGCGGGTGGTAAAGATAAAACCCAACTCGATAGTATCCGTTCACCCAGACCATATCGTCATTTGGGAAGCTTAAAAATTCGATGACCAGATGGCAACAATGACAATGGCGAGAACGGTTTCTTCTTCTATTTTGCAAAAAATAGAATCGTTGCGGACACGGGCGCGGCTTTTGACCCATTTGAGACAGACTTTGTCGCTCAAACCGCATCAAGATATCAGTCCCGAACAATGGGAAGTTTTAGAAACGCAATTGGCGACCGTTTCTAATAAAATCAGGCAACAATTGCGGATTTATACCGACCACTATTTTTCTGAACGCTACGATGCCAAAATGCAACAAGTTTTGATGAACCGATTGGGCGAATTGGAAATGGAACTCACAACGGCGTATGGTTTCTATGACACTTTTATGGACATTCTGACCCAGCGACTGAGCGACGAAATTGGCACTTTACTGAGGGGGTGTGATGTGATTGCTGCTTTTGGTTTGCAACGAGGTTCTTTGGAGGATATAACAGTGCCGCCGATTGTGTATTGCGACAGAGGGTTTGGGGCATCCACCTTACGCGAAGGCGTAAATATATCGCCGCATACGCCGAATCCGATTCCCTTTATTGCCATACCATACAGCCGATTGGCAGAGAAGTATAACCTGGTTTCGATAAGCCATGAAGTTGGTCATCAAGCACTTGCGAAGCTGAATATGGTGGAAATATGGCAAAAAGTATTTCACGATGTATTGAAAAAAAACGAGGCTTCACCTATGATATGCAGCCTTTACGCTAATTGGTCGAAAGAGATATTACCCGATTTTTGGGCATTTTGCTTATCAGGTATGGCGCAAACATGCAGTTTACGTGATGTTTTGGTGATGCCTTCTGCCATGATGTTCAGTATATCGCCTGCACAACCGCATCCGCCTTCCTATATCCGCTTCCTTGTGTCGGTGGAGTGGTGTCGGCAACTTTGGGGTAAAGGAGATTGGGACGAATGGGAAAAAGAATGGATAACCATATACCCTCTCAGTATTTTAGACGAAACAACGCGACAAATTATAGAAGAAGCCAAGCGATTTATCCCTTTCATCGGTAAAGCGATGCTTCAAACCACATTCAAAAAGTTGAATAACAAGCCTCTGACAAGTCTTTTTGATTTGTCCATTTTAGAACCCAACAGCATGAAAAAGTATGCGACTACTGAGGGGGTGCTGTCAAAAGCATTTAAAGAACTGCCCCTCGGTGTACAACTCGGCATTTTTAGGCTGTTGCGCGAA
>JANLQI010000441.1:0-24157 GCA_031367705.1 Saprospiraceae bacterium
CGCCGAAAAAGGCTTAGAACCGCTGACTTTACAAGCAATAGAAGGCTTGGCTTTGCTCAATGGCACACAGTTTTCAGCCGCTTATGGTGTTTGGATTTTGTTGAAATCTCAGAGGCTTTTATCGCAAGCCCATCTCAATGCTGCAATTTCCCTCGATGCTTTCGATTGCAAACTGGAACCTTTTGACGAGCGTTTGACACGGGTGCGTCCGCATTTAGGCGCAGTGAAAGTAGCCACTGAAATCCGAAATATACTGAGGGGGTCAGAAATAGCCGTCCAAACTAAAACGGCGGTGCAAGACCCTTACGCTTTTCGCTGTATTCCTCAAGTGCATGGGGCAAGCCTTGATGCCATGCGGCACATCGAGCAGGTTTTTGAGACTGAAATTAACAGCGTGACCGACAACCCAACCATTTTTCCAGATGATGATGAAATATTGTCTGGCGGCAATTTTCATGCACAACCGTTGGCTTTGGCACTTGATTATTTAGCGATAGCCTTATCAGAAATAGGCAGTATTTCAGAAAGACGGACTTTTCAGTTGTTATCAGGACAACGTGGTTTGCCTGTTTATCTGACCTCAAAAGGTGGTATCGAGTCAGGCATGATGATAGCACAATATACGGCGGCTTCGATAGCGAGCCAAAACAAGCAATTGGCAACACCCGCTTCTGTTGACAGTATTGTATCGTCGAATGGGCAAGAAGACCATGTGAGTATGGCAGCAAATGCAGCAACAAAATGCCACCGTGTCGTTGAAAACATAGAGCGATTGCTTGCCATTGAGTTTATGGTGGCGATGCAAGCCCTTTCGTTTCGTCATCCTTTAAAATCATCGCCGTTAATTGAAACAATTGAAGAAAATTATCGAAAAACAGTGCCTATACTGAGGGAGGATAAAATATTGAGTGACGACATATTTAAAACAATTAACTATTTACAAAGTATTGATTTTTATAAAAATTGATAAATAATAATTATTTAATAATCTATTAATCAGCTTACTACGCAACTGCATTATTTTAAATAAATAATTATTGGCATAGTTATTGATATAGTCCAATTGTAAGTTTTGGTTAAAAATTGTAAGATTCGTTTTAAGAGGCTCGTAGTATGACAAATACTGCGAGTTTTTTTTTGTGCTGAATTGAGGTATTTTTGAGACTTTTGTCGTTTGTAAACAAAAACATCTTTTATGCGAAAATTCTTAATCATTGCGGGCATTCTTATTCTAAGCATTTTGAGCTTTCAATTCTTGAAACCCAATCAAACTGTTCTTTCAACTAAATCTAACTCAACTGTTGTTGTAAATGAAGCCGTGAAAACGCCTATTACCATAGAATACATCACAGGTAAGTTTGAGCCTAAATTCCATCACGACTTTATATATGTTGACAAAAAATACGCTGAACGGGATAGCCTTTTGTTGCGCAAAGAGACTTATGAAGCCTTCAAAAAGATGTACGCAGCAGCTGAAAAAGAAGGTTTGAAATTGACTATTATTTCAGCAACACGTAATTTTATTTATCAAAAAGGCATTTGGGAAAGGAAATGGGCTGATTTGTCAAAGAAAAATTCAGACCCCTCAGTTATTGCACGTAAAATATTGCAATACAGTGCCATGCCAGGTGCGAGTCGGCATCATTGGGGGACAGATATAGATTTTGACAATCTGACAAATGCCTATTTTGAGAAAGGAGAAGGCAAACACATATATGATTGGATGAAAAAAAATGCAGCGACTTATGGCTTTTGCCAGCCTTATACTAAGGGGCGACCAACGGGTTATAATGAAGAAAAATGGCATTGGACTTATATGCCTTTGTCAAAAGAATTTACTGAATTTGCTGAAAAAAACTTAAAAAACGAGCAGATTTCAGGCTTTACAGGTGCTGAAACGGCTGTAGAGTTGAATATTGTTAAGAACTATGTTTTGGGCATCAATCATGATTGTTACTAAAAAATCAAAAAAATAGGCTCTTCCGTGAAACAAAAAGACCGTTTTTCGGTTTCAGTCTAGTAGCATCGGTTGCTTTGATAGAACGTTGGTCATTCATTTATTTAAAGAAATAAATTTTTGATTAAACAAAAAATCCTTCTATATTTGCACCCGATTTGAAAAAGGTCAGTTAGCCGAGTGGTTAGGCACAGGTCTGCAAAACCTGCTACAGCGGTTCGAATCCGCTACTGACCTCCAAAAACACTTAACAACCGTCCTAACTCTTAGTGGAGTTAGGGCGGTTTTTTGTTTTAAAATCTCTTTGTGCGCAATAAAATTTCCAAACCTCACTTTCCTCTTGTAATTTTGGCGTATTAATTGTCTATTTTTATGATTCATACTGAGGGGTACTTCAACCTTCAATGACACAGGGGCAGACAATTGCGTGTCATAAAAGTTCAAAATTTAAAACTCTGACTCAATACAAGTGACTGATATCAACATACTGCCGACCGTAGAAGCATATATTACGGAGTTTTTCAAGGAAAACGTGCCAAAAAAATACGTTTATCACGACCTAACGCATACACAAGACGTGGTGCGTAGCTGCCAACAAATAGGTTTGGCTTTTGGGCTACCGACGGACGATTTGGAAAATTTGCAAATTGCTGCTTGGTTCCACGACTCTGGCTACGATAAAGGGCCTGAAAACCATGAAGAGCGGTCGGCGGCGTATGCCGCGGCATTTCTCGAAAACTATCATTATCCACCTCAAGTTATTGATGTCATAAAAGGCTGTATCAAAGCGACAAAGATACCGCAACGTCCTGTTGGGTTGCTTCAACAAATCATTTGCGATGCCGATTTAAGCCATTTAGGCGAAAAATCCTATTGGCAGCGGAATTCGAGAGTACGCCAAGAGTTGATTATTACACATAATAAATTAATGACCGAAGAAGAGTGGATTGACTTTGAATTGGCGTTCATGCTGTCGCAAAACTATCATACGGATATAGCCAGAAGCATGTATCAAAAGCGCAAAATGAAGCATGTTGCACAATTGCGCAAGCAACAAATGCGATTGAATCCTGATGTATCGAATATTGTTGATGAGATTTTTATACTTGAAAAAGAAAAATCGAAATCGCTGGCAAAACAAAGTAAGCAGGAAATTAAACAGACCAACGTTGGTCGTGGCGTTCAAACGATGTATCGGACGACTTATAACACGCACAACAATCTTTCTGCGCTCGCCGACCACAAAGCAAACCTCATGTTGAGCATTAATACGATTATGATTTCTATTATTTTTTCGGTACTTGTGCCACAACTGAACAATTCACCTCAATTAATTCTCCCCACGGTGGTGCTTTTAACGGTTTGCTTGACTTCTATCATTTTTGCAACGCTTTCGACGAGACCAAAGGTGACAACAGGCGAGGTGACGCTTGACGACATTCGCAACAAACGCTCAAACCTGCTATTTTTTGGCAATTTTTATAATATGAAATTGGAAGACTTTCAATGGGGTATGATGGAAATGATAAAAAATTCAGACTTTCAATACAGCTCCATGACCCGTGATTTATATTATTTGGGTAAGGTTTTGGCGCAAAAATATCGTTATCTTACCTATTGTTATAATATCTTTATGTTCGGGATGATTCTTTCTGTCATTCTTTTTGCCATGGCGTTTATTACGGGTGCAGGTATGACAATGCGGGTTAAATAGTTGTTAGCTATCGGTTATTCTGGATTGGTAATTCGGGATTAGTTACGTAACCAATCCCGAATTACAATAACTAATCCCCAAATGCTGTTTTCTGAAATTCAAGAATCTCCTTTTGGTAACTCGCCACCATTCGGTCACGTTCAATTGACGAAAACCAAAGAGCTTCTTGCATCAAATCTGCAATGTTGGACATCACTTCGAGTGTTAGCTGCCAATCTGTTAGTTCCAAACCCAGCCGCCTTGACATCACATCCTTCAATGTACAACCCATTTCGTGGACAACCACATACAGGACTTCTGCTTTCAAAATGGGCGAACCTTGAACAATCGGATGCCGCAGTGTCGGGTCTTTCCAAATCATCATCAACACTTTGACCGCCTCTGTGCCATAACGCCGATTGAGCCGCCGCGTCGCATATTCAGGCACGCCAAATTTCCGCGCCAGCCTTTTATAATCTTCTTTTACCCAACCTTCTGCGCCCTCAAGCAGTTGTTCATCGGTTTTACAATCTGAAACAGCCCCTCTCAGTATTTTTTCACATGTGTCAATAGTATCCTTTGCCATCAAGCGATAAGTCGTCCATTTGCCGCCCATAATGCTTATTAAACCGCTTGTTTTATCAATTTCTACTTCATGGTCACGCACCAAACTTTTGGCATCTTCCGACGGGTCGGCTTGTAAAAGAGGACGCAAACCGCCAAAACCACTTTTCACTTGTTCGGGTTTTACTTCTGTTTTGAAGTAACGATTGACATATTTCAAGAGATAAGCAACATCGTCTTTTTCTAAGGTTATTTCTTTTTCAGTCAGCTTACATTCCTCATCTGTTGTACCTACTAAAAGCCTCCGTTGCCACGGAATGATAAAAATAACGCGTCCATCATCTGTTTCTGGAATCAAAATAGCCGTATCACCAGGCATCAAATCTCTTGGCAAAACGAGATGCACTCCTTTACTGACCCTCATTCTTGATGCCGCTTTGGGATTCGCCAATTGCCTAACATGGTCAGAAAAAGGCCCTGTGGCGTTGACAAAGAGCTTTGCTTTAATGACATAATCCTCATCATGCAGTGTTTCTCGTACTTTTAGACTCGTCAGCACCCCCTCAGTATTTTGAACAAAACCAAGCGTTTCGACGTGATTTATAAGCACAGCACCCTTTACATCTGCCGTTTTTGCTATTGCCAAAGCATAACGTGCATCGTCAAACTGCCCATCAAAATACAAAACAGATGATTTCACACGGTCGCCATTAAGTTCAGGTATGCGGCGCATCGTAGCGGCTTTTGAGAGCCATTCGCTGGGCGCAAGATTGGTTTTACCTGCCAACCAATCATAAATTTTAAGACCAATACTATAATAAAACCCCTCCCACCAAGAGTAACAAGGGGTCAAAAGAGGCAAAGGTTGTGCAAGGTGTGGGGCATTTTTGATGAGTGTTTTTCTTTCATTTAAGGCTTTATTGACCATGCGAAACTGCTCTAAGCTCAATTTTTTAACCGCTTGTTCAAGGTAACGAACACCACCATGAAACAATTTTGTGGATTTAGACGACGTAGCGGATGCAAAATCATGGCGTTCTATCAACACGACTTTTAGACCACGCAAAGCGGCATCTAAAGCACAACCAAGCCCTGTTGCGCCGCCACCAATGATACAGATGTCAAACTCCTCGTGTTCAAGCTGTGATAAGTTTTTTAGACGATTCATATTTCAAATTTTCTACTTGGGTTGTTTTATAATAAACAAGTTTACGTCATTTTTTCAAGAAAAAATCAGACAAATATCTTTCATTTTCCTTGTGTTTCAATATTTTTTGCAAAAATATGTCTAAACACTTAATTTTGCAGTATGAAAGCAGAAAACGCCATAGTTGGTCAGATTCGAGACCCACATTTAAAAGCGATTATCAATATTGAATTGACCAACGGTTGGCAGTGCAATATTCAAGATAATTTTTTCAAATCCTATCAATTGTCGCATCAACAGTACAATATCTTGCGCATACTGAGGGGTCAATATCCAGAAGGTGTCAGTGTCAACGACATTAAACGGCGTATGATTGATAAAATGTCAAACGTCAGCCGTTTGGTTGAAAAACTGAAACAGAAGGGATATGTGGAACGTGTGGAATGTGAGTCTGACCGTCGCGTTGTTTTCGTTCATTTGACTGAAATGGGTTTATCTATTTTAGAAGAAATTGATAAAACAATTGGCATAAACCTTTCTGCTTTTAACCGTATTTCGGTTGAAGAAGCCGATGAATTAAGTCGAATTCTTGAAAAGTTACGCGACGATACGGCTGATGAAGAATCAAAAAGCTGTCCCAAAATGTAACTCCCTAATGTTTGAAAACAACTTCAAAAGTTTAAACGATGCTTTAATTTCGTTTTTAACACAAACGATAAAGCCTTGAAAATCATCTTAAAAGATTGATTGACAAGGCTTTATCTTTGTGCTCCCGCCTGGGCTCGAACCAGGGACCCCCTGATTATGAGTCAGGTGCTACTAACCAACTGAGCTACAGGAGCTAAAAACTGGCGCAAATGTAAAAACTTGTTTCATCATTTGCAACAGTTTTTGAAAATAAGACTTAGTGATGATGTCCACCTTCGCCGTGTACATGTTGATGTGCTATCTCTTCAGCTGTTGCATCGCGGACACCCGCAACCTCACCTGTGAAGTACAAATTAACACCCGCCATCGGATGATTGAAGTCAACAATGATGGTTGTTTCCTTCACTTCCGTCACGATGCCTTGCATCATATTGCCGTTTTCGTCTTGCAAAGGCAATACTTCACCTTCAACGAAAACATCGTCAGGATTCATTTCGCCCAAATTGAAAGCTGCTTTTGGGATTTCCGCAACCGATTCAGCATCGTATTCGCCATAAGCGTCACCCGAAGGGATGCCAAATTCGAAAGCGTCACCCAATTTTTTACCTTCTAAATTTTGTTCAAACATCGGAATCATTGCACCAATGCCGTGGATATAGCCAAGAGGTTCGCCCCCCTCAGTACTTTCTATTAATTGACCGCCTGCCGTGCCTTCACGTAGCGTATAGTGGCATAAAACCACCTTATTTTGTTCAATAACCATCAGAAATGGAGATTTAAAGAGATGAAAAGATTTTTTGAAGGCGCAAAGTTACGGTTTTTGGCGGCGGCAAAAAGTTTATGCTCATTATTTTATCAATTTATTTTCTAAATCACCGTTTTTTCTACTACTTTCGCCGTCGAATTTGGTATTGGGGGATTAGCTCAGTTGGTAGAGCGCTTGCATGGCATGCAAGAGGTCATCGGTTCGAACCCGTTATCCTCCACAATACGATACGTAAAGTATTAATTTTCAACCAGTAAGAACATTAAAAAAGTCAATAAAACGCACATCTTTATAACAATCTTTGTTAACCAAGTGGCGTGTTAAATCAATCAAGAACTTTCATAAGTACCCCTCAGTATTAACACCCAAAAGGGCTGTGAATTTTCATGCTTCATGCTTACCCAATCTGCAACTGCTTAGCCTTTCCAAACCCTTTCATTCTGCTTTATCCTTAAAAAGACCCTGCGTTTTAACCTTCAAAAACAAATCAGAAAATATTCATCAGACATCTATTCAAAAGTTTTACCGACCTGCTGCCCTTGCATGGATAGCAGAAAGAGTGAGTCAAAAACCTAATTGTATCACTTTGAGAATCACAAGCATATTGCCATTTAGCTGTTTGATAAATAGGCGTATAGGCTTTGAAACAGAACAGATATTTCAAAACATTGTGTTAAAGTCAATGTAATAGACAGCTCATGTTTGATTTGTATCCAATTTTCACAAAAAACATTCGACTGAATAGCGTTTGATATACTACTTTTGTCACAGCTCAAAACTCTTTATTTGACAAGAGATTTCACATTTTTTAACATTAATCTTTTACAAAAAAAAAACTTATGATAAAGCTCATTATCTCCTTCAATATCGTATTTTTCAGTGTTTGGACATTTTTTACTTCGCCAGAAGAAAAATCTAAACCCATTTCGGATATGCCGATGTGCAACACCATGCAAACAGACGGCATCAATCAATGGACAGGCTCGACCTATTCCTCCGAATTCAAATCTGTAAAAACGGCCCCTCAGTATTTTTGGCCGATTCTACAAAAACCTATACGATGCCTTTGCTTTCGCAAACTCCTAAAGGCGATGTGATGCTGTCTTGGACAGAGAAAGATGAGCAAGGCACGACTGCTTTTTGCCTCGCTTTTTCAAAAGATAAAGGCAAAACCTTTTCAGAAAAAAAAGTCATTTATGCAGGTACGGGTGTCAGCAACAGTCGTTTGATGCGGGCAAAAGTTTTGGCTAAAAAAGACGGTAGTTTGGTCGCCATTTTTTCAAATCGGACTGATGCGCCACAACCAGCTACTGCCCAAACCCAAGGACAACCACAAGGCGGACGTGGTGGCAGAGGCGGCGGACGTGCTTCTGAACTTGTGTACACCGTTTCAAAAGATGGAGGCAATACTTGGACGAGCCTACAAGCGGTTGATACAGACCCCACAAAGGGTTTGTTACGTGGCTTTTTTGACGCAGTTGTATTGCCAAATGATGAAATAGCGGTGGCTTATTTAAAAGATGTTAAAAACAGTACAAAGCATGAAGAACGTGATTTGCGCTTGGCAATTACGAAAAATGGCGTTTTTCAAGCGGAAAAACTGCTCGATGCGGTGGTCTGCGATTGTTGCAATATCAATATGTTGGTAGATGCCAACGGTGCTTTGAATGTGATTTACAGAGATAATAATGACGATATTCGGGATTTTTCTAAAATGGTTTCTACAAATAATGGTGAAACATTCTCACAGCCACAAAACATCTACAATGATGGTTGGAAAATCGCAGGTTGCCCACACAATGGTGCTATTTCAAGTACGCATGGTAAAAGTGCTTTGATTGCATACTATTCGGGGGCAGAAAGCGAATCAGGTGTCAAGTTGGTGACACAAGACGGTAAAAAGTTATTCGTCTTAGATGACCCCTCAGTAAGAAACCCTGATTTGATGGGTTCGGCTCAGGTATCTGCCTTGGTTTGGGAGCAAGGAAAAGATAAAACGCAGCTTGTTTTTAGAACAATCAATAAAGATAAAATTTCAGAAACACTTTCCATCGAAGGTTCAACAAATGCGACTAATTCAACGGGTTTAATTATTGATAATCAATTGCTTATAGCACATGAAGTAAAGCAAGATAATAAAAAAAATAGCCTTAAAATTGCGACAACGGCTTTGTAATAAAATGAATATATCCCCATCTTGCTTATATACTGAGGGGGTAAAATGCCAAATGTTTTGTCAATACATTTGGCATTTTCCCCCTCAGTATTTTGTTTAATTTTAGGTTTCAAAAATAGAAATTTAAACAATGACGAAAAACGCAACTCAATTTTAAACAATGACATTTAAAACGAATACTTCTTTGATAGAAAACAAAATGACGACCCTTCAATTGGCAACCATATTCATCTGTTTTTTGATGAATACGCTGGACGGTATGGATGTTATGGTCGTCTCTTATGCCGCCCCTGCGATTGGCAAAGAATGGGCTATCAGTCCTCAAGCCATGGGCAGAGTTTTCAGTGCAGGTTTATTAGGCATGACACTCGGGACGCTGTTTATTGCGCCGCGTGCTGATATTGTCGGCAGACGCATTATTATTTTACTGTCTGCATTACTAATGGGTTCAATGGTTTTTGCCACATATTTGGCTCAATCTGTGGAAATGCTTTTGTTTTTTCGCTTCGTCAGTGGCTTGGGCATCGGCAGTATGTTGGCAAGTACTGCAACCTTGACCTCGGAATACGCACCCACAAAGACTAAAGATTTTTGGGTCAGTTTTGTGATGAGTGGCTACCCGATTGGGGCAGTATTATCAGGTTTGGCTGCCGCCCAAATCATTCCAGCTTATGGTTGGCGCACGATGTTTCAAGCGGCGGGTGTCGCCACTTTGCTCACTTTGCCTTTGATATTCTTCTTTTTAGCCGAATCGCTTGAGTTTTTATTGAAAAGACAACCTAAAAATGCTTTGCAAACAGCCAATGCTATTTTAGGCAAAATGAATCGAGAAACAATGTCGGCATTGCCCCCCCTCAGTATGGAGACCGTCGAAAAACCCTCCGTCACGTCTTTATTAACACCTGAAAGGCGAATGTCAACTTTACAATTGTGGCTCGCTTTATTCATGGCGTTCGGGTCATTGTATTTTTTAACGACATGGATTCCCAAACTGGCATCAAGCGCAGGATTGTCAATGGAGTTAGCCATATATGCCGGAACAGTTTTCAATCTTGGCGCATGGATGGGTATCATCACACAAGGTTATCTGTCCAGCCGATTCGGTTTGCGACGCACCATTTTTGGTTTTTTAGCATTGACGGCTGTTTTGATGGTTATTTTTGGTTTTTTCAAAGGGTCAGTCCTCGTTTTGATATTGTTTGGTTTGATTGGCTTTGGTGTACAAGGCGGTTTTGTCGGTTTATATGCCGTTGCGACTCGGTTTTATCCAACTGAAATACGTTCAACAGGTGTTGGTTTTGCGATGAGTGCAGGGCGTATTGGTGGCATTGTGGGACCACTACTTGGCGGTTTTTTGATAGCTGCGGGTTTATCAATGACGGCTAATTTTATGTTTTTTGCCGTTCCGACATTATTAGCTGGTGTTGCAACATTTTTAATAAAATCAAAGGAAATTAGCTGACAACCCCTCAGTATTTTGAACAAAAACCGCTTATTTTTAAAACACACAGCTTTATTATTTTTAAATTAAAAAGCTATGTATCCTATGTGACTATATGTTAAAATTTAAATTTTTATGAAAAATATCACGTGGGATATTGCCCACCTCGCCCACGTCGAGCTTTTGACACCAAAATTGGACGAAAGCACCCGTTTTTTTACGGACATAATGGGTATGTCCATCAGCGATACAAAAGGCGATTCGGTCTATTTGAGGGCTTATGACGATTATGAACACCATACTTTGAAACTCACTGCGCATAAACATGCAGGTATCGGGCATTATGCGTGGCGGCTACGCACTGCGGATTTATTAGAAGAAAAAGCCAAAATGATAAGAAAAACAGGTTTAGGCATCGGTTTTACTGAGGGGGACTTGGGGCATGGCAAAACCTATCAATTCCGTATGCCAAGCGGACATTTGACGGAAATTTACTTTGAATCAGACAAATATCAAGCAAAAAACGATCAAGTTTCGGCTTTGAAAAATACCGCTTCTAAATTTCCAGCACGAGGTATGAATGTTCGTCGGCTCGACCACTTGAATTTATTAGCCCCAGATGTCGCTGCTTTTCGAGATTTTCAACTCAATTATCTCGGCGGCAGATTGACTGAAACCATTATTTTTAATGAAAATGACGTGAAAGGTGCTTGGTTTTCTGTCAATTCAAAATCCTACGATTTAGCCGTTACAGGCGACCACATCGCAGGTATGTCGGGCAGATTTCATCATTTGACTTATGCCGTAAACAGCCGTGAAGAAGTCTTAATTGCTGCTGATATTGCTTTAGAAAATGGCATTTTCATAGAAACAGGGCCACATAAACACGCCATTCAGCAGACGTTTTTCCTCTATGTTTATGAACCTGGTGGCAACCGCATTGAAATAGCGAATCCGACAGCCCGTTTGGTCTTAGACCCTGATTATCAAACAATTGTGTGGAATCAAGAAGAGCGTAAAAAAGGACAAGCATGGGGTTTACAAACGGTAGAAAGTTTTCATACACGCGGTACACCGATGCCTGAGGACTTGTGATTTTCAATGCGTAATAGATAATATTTTTTTTCAATCATAACATTTTAAAACATGGCAAACAATCAAACTTTTTCTTTCTGGATGCGGGTCATTCACCGCTATTTGGGCTTTTTTTTAGTGGGTATCATGGCAGTTTATGCCCTAAGTGGCGTCATCATGATATTTCGAGACACTGATTTTTTAAAACATGAAAAACAAGTAACAAAACAAGTTAAGGCCAACGCACAAGCTGACGAATTGGGTAAGCTATTGCAAATGAGGGATTTAAAAATTGACAAAGAAGAAGGCAATACGCTCTATTTTAAAAATGGTACTTACGACAAAAGTACAGGTACAGCCAATTATACGGTTAAAGAGCTACCTTATTTTGTAGATAAAATGACGCATCTTCATAAAGCAAAAAGTGCTGACCCTCTTTTCTTTTTCAATATCTTTTTTGGTGTCTCTTTATTGTTTTTTGTGATTTCTTCTTTTTGGATGTTTATGCCCAGTACCTCGACCTTTAAAAAAGGGATATACTTTACCATTGGCGGTATCGTGTTGACCTTGATACTTTTGTTTGTTTAGATGCCTCCGCTACTGACGGGTCGGTTATCAAAACAAAAAATTGAGATGATATTGAAAGGACTTGTAAAAAACTAAAATAGCATGAAAAAGAAACTCTTGGTCATCGGCGCACATTCTGGCGATTTCGTTTGGCGCAGCGCTGGTACAATCGCAAAAGCCTTAGAAGAAGGCGCAGAAACTTTAGTCATCGCTATGTCCTACGGCGAGCGCGGTGAATCAGGTGAATTGTGGAAACAAGACCCTAATCGCAGCGTCGAAAGTGTGAAAATCATCCGCCACGAACAGGCACAAAAGGCGGCAGATATTATAGGTACGCCTATTCAATATTTAGATTGGGGCGATTATCCGATGATTTTAACTGATGAACGCATTGAACAACTGACCAATATTATCGGCGATTTTGAACCGACAGTTATCTTAACGCACAGTGAAAAAGACCCTTTCAATCCAGACCATCCTTTGGCTTTTCAAGCGGTTCAAAGGGCGCGGTTGTTGTCGTCGGGTGCAGGTGTGCCGAGTGCTTTTAAGAATATAGACCCGCCCGCTTGGTACTCTTTTGAGCCACATCAGCCTGAATTGTCGGGCTTTACGCCTGATACTTTTATTGATATCAGTTCTGTGATGGATAAAAAAATTGCAGCCATGGCGTGTATGGGCGCGCAAACTTATTTGAAAGATTATTATGCAGAATTGGCTTCACGTAGAGCGAATCATGCAAGACGTATTTCGGGTAAAAAGGATATTAAATTTGCAGAAGCGCACCAAAGTCAAGTGCCGAGGGTGACAAATACCATATTCTAAAAGCCAATTGTCGAATATTTTGGACTGTGTGTAGGGTGAAAGGGTTGATTGACAAATTTTGACAATTGGCTGATTAAAGTTTTTCTACTTTAGAGCATTCATATCATCCATTTTAAATCCATAAATTATGAAATCTACAAGACGTAATTTCATCCAATCTTTGGGCGTTGGCGTAGCTGGTCTGGGCATTTCCAATACAGCTATGGCGAATACCCAGACACCTCCTCACCTACCAGAATCTACTAATGACGACGACCAAATTCTGCTAGTCGGCGACAATATTGCCGTTGCCAATACAGAATATGGCAAGGTACGCGGCTTTATACTGAGGGGGATCCCCACTTTTTTGGGTGTGCCTTATGGTGCGGACACATCGGGAAAAAACCGTTTTATGCCGCCGCAAAAACCTGAAAAGTGGTCGGAAACCCGTCCTACTGTTTGGTGGGGCAATTCTGCGCCTCAAATTATGGAAAAACGATACGCCAATGTGTATGCTTCCTTTGTTGACCATTGGAATTACGACGATGTGTCCGAAGATTGTTTGAAAATCAATGTTTGGACTCCTGCCACTGACACGCAGAAACGCCCTGTCGTCGTTTGGCTTCATGGCGGTGGTTTTGTCAATGGTTGTGCGATTGAACAAGACGGTTATCATGGTGAAAATCTCTCTCGGCTTGGAAATATCGTGTTTTGTTCGCTCAATCACCGTTTGGGTGCATTGGGTTATTCGGATTTGAAAGCCTCAGGAGGACACGCCGCTTCTGGGAATGTCGGCAATTTGGACATCGTGGCAGCCCTTGAATGGGTAAAAAACAATATCGCCAATTTTGGTGGCGACCCTAATAACGTCACCATCATCGGACAATCAGGCGGCGGCTCAAAAGTCACAACATTGATGAATATGCCTTCTGCAAAAGGCTTATTTCACAAGGGCGTTGTATTAAGTGGTGGTTCTTTGTCGGGCGTTAACAAGGAATATTCGAGCAAATTGGGACGAAAAGTGATGGAAGAAGCGGGTTTGAAACAAGACGACATCGAAAAACTGCAGCAAATTCCTTGGCGCGAATACATTGATATTGCCAATCGAGCGGTTGATAAAATGGCAGACGAAGCCAAACGGATGAATATACTGAGGGGGGGCTTTTCACCTGTTGCAGATGGCGAATACATGAATAGCGATACATTTTTCAAGGATGCCAACCATTTTTCGTCTGATATTCCATTGATGATTTGCTCAACTTTCAATGAGCAAAGCCCAAGCCGCACCGATGCGAGTTTAGAAAACGTGAGCTTGGCAGACGTTAAAGAGAAAATCAAATCACGTTTTGGCGATAAATCAAGCGAAATCGTTGAGGCTTATGCCAAAAACTTCCCAAAAGCACGTCCAATTGAGTTGTGGTCTATGATTGTTTCCAATCGTAAAAATGCGGTTGCCGTTGCCGATGCGAAAGTATCGCAGAAAAAAGCACCTGTTTATATTGCGTGGTTTGGTTGGCAGCCACCCCTTTTTGACAATCGGATGCGGTCATTCCATTGCAGCGATATTTGTTTTTGGTTTTACAACACCGACTTGATGTTGACGCATACGGGCGGTGGCAAACGCCCAAAAGCCTTGTCTGAAAAAATGGCAAAATCGTTCCTCAGTTTCGTCAAAACAGGCAATCCAAACGGCGGCGGTTTGCCGACGTGGAAACCTTACACGACCCAAAATGGCGAAACGATGATTTTAGATGATGCCAGTGTTTTGGCGAATGACCCTGACCGTGAGGCACGGAAAGCGTTGGCGTAATTTTATTTTAACACATAGCCACAGTAGCGTACATAGCTTTTTATTTTTAAAGAAAAAACTATGTACGCTACTGTGGCTATGTGTTAAAATTTTAAGTAAAATCCTCTTTTGTCCCAACATATTCTAAGCCTAAAAGCCAAATAATGAGGCTTAAAAGACTGATTTTTTGCAGAATAGGCAGTAAATACAGGAAATTTTGGGTGTAATAAATGTAGTTGTTCAGATACAATATAACCAGACAGACAACACTCAAATATTTAAAAACAGTCAATTTTGATTTAAAAGTAAAAACGGTAATGTAAAAAATAGTGATTAAGCCAAAAGTGCCGGCAAAGATTGTCATGACATCATGATAAGGCGTAATCACCAAAAATGTGCAAAACATGGCACCAATACCGGAATATTGGATGATGTTAGCATCCTTTTTTCTGGAAATTTTCTTTGAAAAACGTATAAAAAACAAAGCGATACTGGTACAGAGAAAAAACATACCTACTATCGCCAAAAACCTTGCTGGATTATACGCACCGTTTACAGCTTTTTCGTTGAATAAATTGCAGAGATAATTGTTAGCCCAATCAAAGCCTAAAGAATTTTTATCAAGTTGAGAACCGCCTGGATAGTAATATGTAGATATTAACAAAAAAATCATTGAAACGGCGAGACCAATGACTACAAAGTGTTTTTTTATCATCTTGAAAAGTTGAATTTTACAGTACAAATATATATGGATTTTATAAAAGAACTCAGCCAATTTTCAACCGCCACACTCCATGAAGCATTGGGGCAAATCGGCAATTTGCCGTTTGAGATTAAACCCCTCAGTAAAAGCATGAAAATATGCGGACAGGCTTATACCGTCAAGGCTAAAGCGTTTATGAACATCAATCTGCATCGTGCTTATGCTTACGCCAAACAAGGCGACATCATCGTGGCAGATTGTTCGGGCGGCTACGAAGCAGGTTATTGGGGCGATTTGCTGACTTTGGGTGCGATGAAACAAGGTGTTGCGGGCTTGGTTATTGATGCCTGTGTGCGCGATGCCGATGAAATCGAAACCTTGGGTTTCCCCGTTTTTTCAAGGGGTTTGTGCATAAAAGGCACTGGTAAAGACCCCGAAGGCAGCCTAAATGAACCGATTACGATAGGCGAAGTGACCGTTCACCCAGGCGATTATATCGTTGGCGATAGAGACGGTGTCGTCGTTATTCCTCAAAATCGTGTTGAAGAAGCGATTAAAAAAGCCAAAGCGCGGGAGGAAAAAGAAGCCAATACAAGGGCTGAATTGAATAAAGGTTTGACTTCTCTTCAAATTTATGGGTGGGACAAGAAACATGGTTATTAAGACTTACGTTTTAGGAGCATTCAGATTCGGGGAATTTTGAAAATCTCCGAACCTCCCCCTCAGTATTTTTACTTTTTATGTATAAAATAGCTACTCACTAAACCGATTTCTGAAATGAAAAAACTTTTCTTTTCCATCTTTTTGCTATCATTTAGCTTTAGCATTATAGCTCAACCAACTAATTTTTCGCCGCGAGGCGTGGGCGGTGGCGGCGCATTATTCTTTCCGACAATCAATCCTGCAAATGACAACGAATATTATGTCTCTTGCGACATGAGCCAGTTGTTCCACACAACCGATTTTGGGGCGAGTTATACGCAATTGCATTTTTCAAAATTGCAGGTTTTTAATACTTCGACGTATGAATTTACGTCCAATCCGCTCATCGCTTATTCCGTTTTCAATGATGGTAATAATGGTTATCCTGTCCGAACGCTCGACGGCGGTACGACTTGGAATCCCCTTCCGAGTAATCCTTTGACGGGTGAAAAAGTCTATACTTTAAAAGCAGATTATGCCAATCCAGACCGTTTTGTCATGGGTTATTATGGAGCGATTTACTTCACAAACAATCGGGGCGCATCGTTTTCACTTGTCAAAACAGCGGCGAATAATGGCGTTGGACTGATAATCGCAGGTACTTTTTTTGACGGCAATACCATTGTCATTGCCACAAACGAAGGGCTTTTTCAATCCACAAATGGCGGCACAAATTTTACCCCCCTCAGTACAACGGGCTTTCCAACGGGTCAAGGAATTTGGCAATTTGCTGCCGCAAAAGTCGGTACAACGACCCGTTTTTTTTGTATAAGTTCTACATCTTCAAGCACTTACAACGGTATTATGCCGTGGGATAATTATCAATTTGCAAAAGGTGTTTACTCGCTTGATTACAATCCTACGAGTACAAACACTTGGGTTTCAAAATCCAATGGCATCACTTTCGCCAATGATTTTTTGATGTATATCGGCATGGCAAACAACAATATCAGCACCGTTTATTTGGCAGGAAAAGACAATGCTTTGTCTGCGCCTTTGCTTTATAAAACAACAGATGCAGGGGCGGCTTGGACAAAGGTTTTTAAAAGCACCAATAATCAAAATATCACAACAGGTTGGAGTGGACAAAGCGGCGACAGGCAGTGGTCTTATGGCGAAACGTGTTTTGGTATTGCGGTTGCGCCAAACAATGCAAACAAAGCCCTATTTGGCGATTTTGGTTTTATCCATAAAACGGCAGATGGCGGCACGACTTGGCAACAAGCCTACGTGTCAACGGCTGACCAAAACCCTCAAAATGCGGCAACGCCGACAAAAAAAGCCTATCACAGCATTGGTTTGGAAAACACTACGACTTGGCAAATCCATTTTCAAGATGCCAATAATTTCTTCGCCTGTTTTTCAGACATTCGCGGCATTCGTTCTACGGATGCGGGCGTGACCTGGGGTTTTAATTATACAGGCAATGCAGGTAACTCGACCTATCGAATTGTTAAAAACCCGACGACAAACACCTTGTTTTCGGCAACTTCCAATATTCACGATATGTATCAAAGTACACGCCTCGCCGATGCACAATTAGACGCAACGGACGGAAATGGAAAGGTGACTTATTCGACTGACGGCGGTGCGAATTGGATAGATATGAAAGTATTTAGTCATCCTGTTTTTTGGCTCGCGCTCGACCCTTCCAATTCGAATAAATTGTATGCTTCGGTGATTCATTTCGGCGCAGGAACAGGACAAGGTGGCGTTTGGGTCACGTCAAGTGCCAATAGTTTTTCGGCTGCAACATGGACAAAATTGCCAAATCCGCCCCGTACTGAGGGGCATCCTGCCAGTTTGGTTGTCTTGAATGACGGTAAATTGGTCGCCACTTATTCAGGACGGCGCACAACGGTTTTTACAGCAAGTTCAGGCGTTTTTCTCTATAATCCAACGACAAATGCGTGGTCAGATGTGTCGGATGTGGGCATGCAATATTGGACAAAAGACATCATTATTGACCCTTCGGATGCGGCTCAAAATACGTGGTATGTCGCCGTTTTTAGTGGTTGGGGCGGTGCGCCAAATGGTAAAGGTGGTTTGTATAAAACAACCAATCGGGGCACAACTTGGACAAAACTGACAGGTACACAATTTGACCGTGTTACCTCCATTACTTTTAATCCTTTAAACAACAAACAAGCCTTTTTGACGACTGAAACGCAAGGTCTATGGTTCAGTACCAATATGGATGCGACAACGCCAACTTGGAGTTTGGTTACTTCCTATCCGTTCCGTCAACCTGAACGGGTTTATTTCAATCCTTTCAAAACCAATGAAGTATGGATAAGTAGTTTTGGCAATGGCTTAAAAGTAGGGAGTATGACAACGACAGGTATTGATTTTGTTTCAGATAAAACGGTTATCAAAATTGCTCCTAATCCGACCCATACAACACTGACAATTCAAAGAGAAACGAATGAAATTGCACCTTTTGAAATCATAGATTTAATGGGCAGCGTGATAAAAAATGGGGTATTAATGGATAAAACGACTGTCATTGATACCCATGATTTACCCAATGGTTTTTATATTTTAAAAGTCAATCAAACGGCTTTAAAGTTTATCAAAGAATAATATGCAAACAGCTATTCCATACATGCACTTTCGTGGCGGCAGCTCTAAAGCCTTGTATTTCAATGCCAAAGACTTGCCGACGGATGAAACGGCTCGAAACAAAGTCATTTTAGCCGCCATGGAAGGCTCTGTTTTGGGCGATGCTCGACAAATTGATGGTTTGGGTGGAGGCAGTTCTTTGTCAAGTAAAGTAGCGATTGTTTCTCCTTCTGATACTGAGGGGGTGGATTTGGACTACTATTTTATTCAAGTAATGATTGGAAAAGGAAAAGTTTCGACAACTCAAACGTGTGGGAATATCCTCGCAGGAGTACTCCCCTTCGCCATCGAATCGGGTATGATTCAAGCGACACACCCGACCACAAGTGCCAAAATTAGCATCATCAATACAGGTGGCACTTGCGAAGTCATTCTTGAAACACCCAATGGACAAGTGAATTATACAGGAAAGGCTAAAGTAGATGGCGTTCTGGGAACATCTGCACCAATTATATGTAACTACCTCGATACTGAGGGGGCAACTTGCGGCGCATTATTGCCAACAGGCAACCCCATTGACGTTATTAATGGCAAAGAAATAACGTGTATTGACAACGGTATGCCCATCGTTTTAATGCGTGCCAATGATTTTGGCATAACAGGTTATGAAACAAAAGCCGAATTGGATGAAAATGATGTTTTAAAAAAACAAATAGAAAGCATTCGTTTACAAGCAGGTTTGAAAATGAATTTAGGCGATGTCGCTTACCAAAGTGTACCTAAAATGTGTTTGATTTCACCGCCTAATACTGAGGGGGGCATCATCAATACCCGTATGTTTATCCCACATGTTTGCCACGATGCCATTGGTGTTTTAGCGGCAGTTTCAGTGGCAACTGCTTGTATTTTACCTAAAACGATTACTGAAAACATCGCTATATTTATCGCAGATCCCGATAACATCGGGAGGGGCAGGAATGCGCTTTCGGTTGAACATCCAACAGGAGAATTTACAGTCAATCTTGATACAAAAGAGACAGAAATAGGGTTAATTATTGAAAAATCAGGTGTTATGCGTACCGCACGTTTGTTGAGCAAAGGAGTCGTTTTTATTCCAATGGATAATGGATAATGTGAAAATGCCCAGAATCGTTGCTGATTCTGGGCATTTTCACATTATCTATTATCAACTACTTGCCTCCCATACGCTCGTATTTCGTTTTAAACCGCCGATAAAGGTCTTTTTGCTTGTTGTTCAAGTCAATTTCCTTACCGCGAATGAAGGCATGAGTCACTTTTGAAGTACGCATATCGAAAACATCGCCCTCAGTAATAATGAAGGTTGCATCTTTCGTGTCTTCAAGTGTACCAACGGTTTTATCAATGCCTAGCATCTTGGCGGGTATAGACGTGACCGCAGCAACAGCATCTTCATACGCCAATCCAAAACCCACAGCTTGACCAGCCATAAGCGGCAAATTGCGCTGTTGCCAGTTGCCATTGACGGACAAACAGAAGGTAACACCTGCTTTTTTCAGCATCGCAGGGCTTTTGAATGGTTGGTCTATATCGTCATCAGTCCTCGAAGGGAGAGCCTGAGTTTCATCTAAAATGACTGCAACATTGTTGTTTTTCAAAATATCGGTCACTAAATAAGCGTCTTTACCGCCTACGATGACGGTTTTACAGCCATATTTTTTACCAAAAAGCACCCCCTCAGTAATTTCCTTAGCCATGTTCGCCCGAATATAAAGCGTCTTTTTTTGAGAAAAAAGGTCGCGCATCGCTTCAAATTTTAAGTTTTTAGTGGGTACTACTCCTTTTTCAGCATAGGCTTTGGCTTCGCTGAAAAACTGTTCGAGGTCAGCGATTTGCTTGGTAAAATTTTCGTTTTTCTTCTGTGCAAATGTACCCGACATAAAATCGAAACCACCCCCAAACAAAGACGGAAAACTCATGTGAATGCCTTCATCAAACTTATAAGCCGCATCTTCCCAGTTCCAACCGTCGAGTTCTACAACTGATGATTGCCCTGAAATGATGCCCCCATTGGGCGTTATTTGTGCCAACAAAATGCCGTTTGAGCGCACTGTTGGCGGCACTTGCGAGTCGGTATTGTAGGCGACAATACTGCGTACTGAGGGGTTCATTTCACCAATTTCTGTTTGGTCATTGGTTTGACGAACAGCACTGATTTCAACCAAACCTAAGTCCGTATTCATCGAAATAAAGCCTGGATAGACGTGTTTGCCTTCAGCATTGATAACTTTTTTATATTTAGTCATGTCTATACGAGCCGTCGTTGCGTCTGCAATGACCGTAAATATGCCAAATTCGAAAGCAATGAGGGCATTTTCAATGACCTTGCCATTGCCGATATGCGCCTTTGCGTTCATAATCAATATGGCTTCTGATTGCTTAACGGCAGGTAAGGGCAGCGATTGAGCCATAGAATTGACTGTTATTGATTGAATTAAGGCGAATAATATGATTAGTTTTTTCATTTCTTTATATTTAAATTTTTTCAAACGATTAAATAATTATGAATGATTAATTTACAAATCTTTAAAAACCAACGTTTTACAAATTCATCATTTATCATTCATAATTTATCATTCCCTTAGTGCATCTCATCATCATCGTCTTCACAATCGTAAAGTCGTTGTCCACGTCTTTGAACGGCTTGGGTAGGTGCACCACTTTTTTTAGCGGCAAGTACCTTTTGAATCAAACGCGCGCGTTCTTTACGCACTTCGTCTTGCATTTTAAGGTCTTCTTCACGGTCAAAAAACTTCGCTCCGTCCACATAAGTTTGCTCTGCTTTGGCGTAAATACTGAGGGGGTTCGTTGACCACAAAACCAAGTCCGCATCTTTACCTACTTTAATTGAACCGACGCGGTTTTCTACATGCAGCGTTTTTGCAGGGTTTAAAGTCACGAGTTTCCAAGCACCGATTTCGTCCATTCCTGCATACATGACCGATTTTGCCGCTTCTTGATTGAGGCGGCGAGCCATTTCTGCATCGTCGGAGTTGATAGTTGACAAAACACCTTGGTCTTGCATCAGTTTGGCATTTTGTGGAATCGCATCATATACTTCGTATTTGTAATCCCACCAATCGGCAAAACCCGCACCTGCTGCACCATGTTTCGCCATTTTGTCTGCCACTTTGTAGCCTTCTAATATATGTGTGAATGTATTGACTTTAAAGCCATGTCTGTCAGCCGTTTGCAACAACATATTGATTTCAGATTGCACATAGCTGTGACAAGTAATGTGGCGTTTGCCTTCCAAAATCTCACCCAAAGCCTCTAATTCAAGGTCACGTCTAACTAGTTTACCTGATTTCAAGGCAGCCAAATATTCTTTTGCTCTTGTGAAATGGTCGTCAAATACTTGCTCAACGCCCATACGTGTTAAAGGAAAACGTGTGGAAACAGCATCACCATTCGCACGTTTGACGTTCTCGCCAAGAGCAAATTTGATGAAGCCAGGCCAGTTTTCAAACTTCATTTTCTCTGGTTCGTAACCGAAACGGAGTTTAATCAACTGCGTTTGCCCGCCAATCGCATTGGCAGAACCATGTAAAATATGGCTCGAAGTCACACCACCCGCCAATTGACGGTAAATATTAATGTCGTCAGAGTTGATAACATCCGCAATACGCACTTCTGCGGTGCTTGACTGCGCCGCTTCGTTGACACCACGTGCCACTGTAATATGTGAGTGTTCATCAATAATACCTGCCGTCAAGAATTTACCCGTACCATCTACGGTTTTAGCTGATGATGCAGATAGATTTTTACCCATTTGAAGGATTTTGCCACCTTCAATGAGGACATCTGTGTTTTCTAAAATGCCATCAGCTTCATTTGTCCAAACCGTCGCATTTTTGAATATCGTACGCTCTGCTTTTGGCAATTCCTTTTTCCCAAAAGCGATAAATGGATAAATAACGTCGCCAACGGCTTTATTTGCGGCAGATACTGAGGGGTCTGTTTTTTTCTCATCATCTGTATTTCCTGCCGATGCGCCTTTTGCTTCCGCTTTCCAACTCACCCAAGTTCCGTCAATGAGTTGACCACGACCCGACATATTGCCGTTTTCAACAAAGCCTGTCAGTCTAACCACGCCTTTTTCACCTGTTGGTGTAAACATCAAACTGACCGTATTTTTAACATTGGTCATTTCTAGTTTGGTTTTGGTGGTATCGCCCGATTTTGAAATCGTATTTTCACCTTTCGCACCAAAAATAAGGTTATAATTTTGGTCGCCAATGCTTAGTTGATAGCTGCCTTTTAGCTCAGTTTTGTCCAAATCAGTGATAACATAAGGCTTGCCTTGTACCCAATTGTTTAGGATTTTAGCATCTTTTGCAAAGACATTTTTATCAGAAATAAAGAAATTGGCAATTTTACCTTTGTCTAAACTACCTAAATCGGCTTCCATACCAAACAATTTGGCGGGAGTTAGTGTCAATGCTTTCAAAGCATCTCCCTCAGTAAGTCCTGCTTCAATGGCTTTTTGAAGTTGCTTCAAAAAATCGGCTTTGCTCTTCAAACCAGTTGTTGTAAACCCAAATTCAATGCCTGCAGCAGCGACTCTCGATGGGTTTGTTGGTGCCAATTCCCAATGTTTAAGGTCTGTTAACGACACTTGCAGTGCATCAACAGGGTCTTCTACGTCAAAGGCTTCGGGAAAATTCAGTGGTAAAATCAAAGGGCTGTTTGTCGCTTTGATTTCTGTCAATCGTTGATAATCGTCGCCACGCCCTTTGATGATGAATCTTTTGCCAAATTCAGTTCCAATCTTAGCTGCACGAAGAGCTTCGAGTTTATCACCTACATCAAAAACTTGTGGCACGTTTTGTAAGGCATTCCATGCTTCGAGCGAAATATTTTTTTCTTCTTTCGAACCACCCGCGGCATACCATTGCCCATCCAAATAGGTTTGACGAATCAACGAAATGCAACCCATGAGCGAAGTCGGGTATAGTTGTGTCGAAGTACCTTTTGAGAAAGACAAGACATTGGCAGCAATGGATTTTATCAACACATTATTCGCTCGTTCATTTCCTAAAGTAACAACCGCCGCCGAGCCACGACTGATACCGTCTTGCTGATTCGTAACGACTGAACCAAAACCTACACCTCTAAGAATTTCTGCGTCTTTTTCGTTTGGATTAAAAGCCTCGTGTGCATTAAACTCTGTTTTGAAGGCTTCATTCCACGAATAAGCCCCTTTTTTGTTCGATATAAACTGTTCAGCACCACGTCCGCCACGACCGCCTTGACCGCTTGCTGCGGGCAATTCAGGCATACCATAATTGCCAAAGGCTTCGATAAATGACGGATAAATGAATTTCTTTTTAACATCTATCACCACTGCGTCTTTGGGTATTTTGATGTTCGCACCAACGGCTTCAACTCGTCCGTCGCGAATAAGAAGTGTAGCATTTTCAATTTTTTCATTCCACGATTTAACAATCGTTGCATTTGTAAAGGCAAATAAACCTTCACGCTCATCGAAAACACCGTTTTGTGGAAAAGTTTTCTGCGCCATACTG
>JANLQI010000459.1:0-18838 GCA_031367705.1 Saprospiraceae bacterium
GTACTTATTATTATCGGTAAGGCTTCGTTTTGCTTCAAAACACCATTACCTGTGGCATCTATGCCGACATCAAATCCATCGGTTGCCAATTGTCCTGTTGTCGCATTTGCCGTAAATTTATGATAGGTTGCCGTTGCCGTACCAGCGTCTTGATGTAATCTTACTGAGGGGGTATTTAAGCCTAAACCAACGCTGCCTGTGGTGGACATGCGCATCCATTCTGTATTGTTGGTACGGAAAGCTAAGCCTTGTGCATCGGTTGTGCCAATGAAATTGGTGCCGACGGTTGTACCGCTGTTGCCCAATAACCCCCAAGACATGGCATAAGTCGGAGAGCAAGTACTCAACCAAACGGAAGTGCGATAAATATAAATACAACCGTCTGTCGTATTGTAAATCATTAAACCATTTGCAGGAGAGCTGATGGCGTTCATCTCTGCCGTTGTCAAACGTGGAATCAATATCCCTTTGGAGGTACTTGCTGCTTCAAAAACGGCTGAATTTGTAATCGTCCCTGGTATATTACCTATCTTCAAGTCGGTCTGAGACCAAGCAGAAGTTGACCATAAGGTTACAATGAACCCGATAGTCAACAAATACTTTATGTTTTTGAAGAAATATTTATATACCGTAAGCATTAGATATTCTGTTTTATTTGTACTCGTGCAGTATAACTTCCCTTTTTTACAAAATTAATTAGCACGATACAAACGTACTGAGGGGTTACTAAAATCACGCCAAACATTTGCAATAAATACCTTATTCGTTATAAATCCACCAATTTGAACCATCACTCACAATTTTATATTTCTTAGCAAAATTGATGCTGGCAATGGTTGTTGTCTCCGTTAAATACAAAGCTGGCGAGAAAGTCACAGCATTTACAGACTCATCTGACTTACCGATATAGTACATCCGTCCTGTGCAAGTACTGGCTGTTGGTAAGGTTAAAGCGACTGCTCCGGATGTGGCATTTGCCAAAACGATGTAGTCTGTTGCGGCTAAAGTTGTTCCTGCTGTGACTTTGCGGTATGAACCTGCTTGTGAACCTGTGACTTGAAAAGTAGATGTTGGTGCAGTTGCTGAACCGACTGCCACATTGCCCGCTGAAAAATTAACATCAAAACCCGCTTGGGCAATAGCTGTATTTTGAACCAAAGTACCCCCTAACTGGACGTTTGTTGGCGTACTTTTGGTCAAACCGTTGTTTGCTGTCAATGAATTACCAACGACATCAGCAACTGTCCGTTGACGGACTAAACCCGCTGCCGTTACCGTCATAATAGAATCCGTAGTTGCACCACCGTTCAAACCTGTTACGTTGACACTCGGGCCTGTAATCGTTGTTGTTGAGCTGGCATTACCGATGACGGTTGCTGCTGAACCTGTGATATTGATATTGGTCGCACCAGTAACGGCTGTTGTACTCGCTGCATTACCAATGGTTGTATTGTTTGCACCTGTGGTATTGATGGTGGTCGCACCCGTAACGGCAGTCGTACTCGCTGCATTACCAATGGTTGTATTGTTTGCGCCTGTGGTGTTGATGGTGGTTGCACCTGTGACACTGGTTGTACCTGCGACCGTGACAGTACTGGCTGCATTACCGATAGAGGTAGCAGCAGTGCCTGTTGTATTGATAGTGGTTGCACCCAAAACAGTTGTCGCACTTGATGCGTTACCGATATTTGTTGCGCCAGCGCCTGTGGCGTTGACGTTGGTTGTTCCTGTGAGTGTTGACCCTGCGTTGGCGGTCAATTGTGCCGTTGTGACATCTAAGCCGTTGGTCGCATCTACATTGCCGGTGAATGTGACTTGCCCCGTGCCTGTTTGGGTGATGGCACCCGCGCTGCTAAAAGTTAAACGCGTTATCCCGTTTGTTATAACGCCAAAATCGTGGTTGGAGTTAGAGCCGACAGTGCCTGCAGTTGTCAAGGTGTTACCGCCAACGAGCCATACGTTGCCGCTACCAGCAAGGACATCAGCAACTGTACGACGTTTCAAAACGCCTGTTGAACCAACAAGTGTCATAATGGAGTCGGTTGCTGCACCACCTTGTAAACCAGCAATTGCCAGTGTGTTAGAAGCCGAAGCAGTGATGGTTGTTGCACCTGTCAAAGCACCGCCGAGAGAGATGACGCTGCCCGATTTTGTCAAACCATTGGTAGCACTATCGCACAAGCTCACCCATGTCGCACCGCGATAGAGGAAGGTACATTGTTGGTCGGTGTTGTAAACAGCTAAGCCATTGGCGGGTGATGAAATGGCATTCATCTGTGCGGCAGTCATACGAGGGAGTAAGAAGCCTTTGGTGGTTGACTCTAATTCGAGGACGGCAGAAGCCGCTTTATTGCCAGGGTTATTACCGATTTTACCATCTACCTGAGCAAAAAGGCTTTGATTGGACAACAGGAAAAGCGTTGCCACCGCAAGACCTGCCCGAATGATTGTCGTAAATTTTTTGAAACGCATGAGTTATAATATTGAAACGGTTTTAACTAAAATAAGTCCTTGATGAATGATGGGTTAAGACCACAGATTGGCTCAATCAACCTAATCTGTGGGCTTAAACACCTTTTGTACTGAGGGGGGTCGTTTTTGCGATTATTTAAAGGCGAATTGTGTGCCATAGTTAAAACTACAACACACAATTCACCAATTATTTGGATTAGAAGCGTGCAATCAACCACCAATCTGTTCCATCAGATTGGATGTGAAGGCGAACGTTGTAATTGACACTTGGCATTGTTTGAGAAGTGCTTAAACGGATACCAGAACCTAAAGTCAATACATTGCCCGTTGCATCACCTTTGATGATGATATAAGTACGACCTGAACAAGAAGAAGCCGCGGGCAAAGTCAAAGCAGCTGCTGAGCTCAAGTTGAAGATAAGTGTATGGTCATCCAAAGTCGCTGTGTAATCCGCAGTTTTTGACGAAATTGGCACGGCAAATGAACCTGCAACGTGGAATTTAGCATTTGGCGAAGCCGTAGCCACACCTACATCACCTGTTGCTGTCACAGTCATACGTGCCGCAGGAGAACCACCTGTTGACAACTGTAAACCAGCTGAACCTGTTGAACTCAACTCTGTGTTGTTACCTGTTACTTTGATTTGACCTGTTGTTGTACCATCAGAAAGGGTGGTCGTTACAGTACCCGTATTTGTGACACTGGCGTTACCGCTCACGGTCAAACGGTCTGGCGCAGTTGCTGTACCGACACCAACATTACCACCTGTAAACGCCATAACGTTACTCGCTTGTACCACTGTAGTTGCGCGATTCAAAGTACCGCCCAAACGAACGATGTTACCTTCTTTAGTCAAACCGTTTTCTGCAACAATACCGCGTGAGGCGACTGAGTCAATCGTGATTTTGCGAACTACACCAGATCCGTTAATCGTCAAAAGGCTATCTGTCATGGCGGCTGTTTGTAAGCCTGTCAATGCGAGAGTATTAGTCACATCAGTACCAATCACTGTCGCTTGCACCAAAGCACCGCCCAATTTCACATTGTTAGCCGCTTTAGTCAAACCGTTGTTTGCTGTGAAAGAGTTAGAACCGATTGAATCCAAAGACATACGACGCAACACGCCTGTTGTTCTATCTGCCAAAACGACTGAGTCCGCAGAGGTTGCACTTTGCAAACCAGCAACAGCAAATGTGTGTGTTGCGTCTGTTGTAACAGTTGTAACAGCATCTGTTAAAGTACCCCCCAATTTAATATTATTTGCCGTTTTAGTCAAACCGTTATTAGCCGTAATACCACGAGAAGCGATACTATCCATTGTAATTTTACGAACAATACCCAATGCGCTAATCGTCAAAACACTATCTGTCATGGCTGCTGTTTGTAAACCCACTAATTTCAAAGGGTTTGCGCTATCTTCAACAGTCAATTTATTGGTTGGTGTAGTTGTACCGATACCGACTTCACCAGTTGCTGCGATACGCATACGTTCCACGTTGTTGGTAATGATGGGCAAAGCAAAGTTGCTTTTTGTACCAAGTGAACGTACAGCCGTCGTTAAGTTACCATCGAGTTTCCAGACGTATTGATCTTGGTCTTGTAACACATCTGCTAATGTACGTTTCTTCAAGATACCAGAAGAGGCATCAACGGTCATAATTGAGTCCGTAGATGCACCTGTACGGAGACCGCCTAATCTCAACGGATCCGTTGTCCCAGAAGCCGCTTCGATGTCCGTTCTTACGCCAGCATTAGGGGCATTTGTACCAACACCTAAACTTCCTGCTCCAGTGATGGTCAAGTTATTACCACCTTGAGCAACTTGAGTCGCTTGAGTTAAAGTACCACCTAACTGGATGTCCTTACCTACTCTCGTCAAACCATTGCTCGCTGTAATTGAGTCCCCCGCGCAAAGGCTAAACCAATTATTATGTGGCGCAGCACGGTAGATATAAGTACATCTTGCATCTGTGTCATAGACCATCATACCCTGAGTAGGTGACGACATAGCGATACGTTGAACTGCTGTCATACGAGGCAGTAAGAAGCCTTTTGTGGTGCTTTCCAATTCCAATAGTGCATTTGCATCAATCGTACCTGGATTATCACCGAGTTTTACCTGTGCCTGAGCCGCTTGCACTCCGATTACCATGAGTGAAAGGGCGACAAGTAACTGTCTGAGTCTTTTCATTTTGAATTAATTTAAAAATGGTTATTAATAAGAATATTGTAAAATCGCATTATTGCTAAAAAGGATATTTTCAATCTCTGACGGTTTTTAGGTGTCAAATACTGAGGGGGGTGATTTGAGCCAAATTGAGGTTGTCTCAATCGTTCATTTAAGTCTCAAAAAAAATGTCAAAGAGCATATACCCATTAGCTTACTGAACGGCATCAGTCCGAGCCATTCAACAACTAAATAGTAAGCTGAAAGCATCCATACAGACCACTAACTGTCTGAAAAGAGCCTAAGCCAATCGTATTTTTATGTGCTTTTGGAAAACATGAATTTGTTATAAGACAAATGGGGAGCCGTCTGAAACAAATTGATTTCCATTGAAATAGGGGAAGTAAAAAGCCTAAACAGATAAGACTTTGTGTAAGGAATTATGAAAGAATAAATTGTCGAACATTGGTTTACAATATTGTTGAAAACAACGTTTTGCAAATTCATCGTTCATCATTTATCATTCATCATTTCTTAATGGTTATTATTTTATAAGATTTTGTTAAGTTTTGTCAAAATATGTTATGATTCGCAAATGTAAAAAATTTTAAGTTCGGTATAAAATCAAAAAATATCAAATCTGTGACTACAAAAAACGCGGTGTTATAACGCGTGCTTGGTCTTCAATTTTACCAAATTTATAGGTCAACAAGAATTCAACCGAATGATTCGCATTATTGATTTCCTTCAACATAGATGTATTCACATCGTAGCTAAAACCAAGCCCATAATGTTCCCAGTCAAATCGTGCCGTAATCACCCACGCATCATTCAGCGTTCCACCATCCAGTTTGTTAACTGTTCGCAACCATGCCCCTAATTGCATCGAAGCCCGATTTGGCTCACGGAGTATTACTTTCAGTGCGCCACCCATCATATACTCAGTAGAAGGCCCTTGCTGCATCATCAGTATACTGGGTGCTATATTAAAAAACCGTGCCAGTCGGAATTCTCCTGCTAAATGAAATGTTCTTTTTAGGTATAAACTCTGAAATAAACTGTTATCAAAGGAAACTTCAGGGCGATTGAGGTGCTGCAAAGCAAAACCGCCCATGATATGGCTGTATTTTCCGAAGGTCGAATACCAGCCCAAACCCATCGAAGCGTCAAATTTCCAGATCTTATTCGACTGGACATCACCGCCTAAACGAGACGGGTCATAACCACCATTGCCGTCATATTGATTCACCCACTCACGGTCAGCTAAATTGATTGATTTTTTGAATAAACCCACTTGTCCACCACCGACCAAATAATGGGCAACATCGCCTTTTCCGCCCATCTTTCGAGCATAGGCAATTGAGGCTTTTACTTCGTCATGTTGCAAAGCGCCTGTTTTATCGCTCCAAACACCTACGCCCCAACCAAAAAAGTCTGTGGATTTTAAGTCTTTACGCTTCTCGAATGTCAACGCCAAGGTCTTGAACGCGGCATCTTTTCCGAGTATAGCGGCCCATTGATTCCGATATTGCAAGTTGATACGCGCCCTATCTTCCATCATACCGACGGCAGCAGGACTGAGGTGCATGGTGGCAGTGGTGAACTGAGAAAAGTGCATATCCTGCCCCCTCAGTACCCAAGCCCATATGATGAATACGGTGGTGAGTAATAATCTATTCATTTTTAAATGGTGTTTTAATAATGGATAGTTGATAATGGATAGTTGATAATGGATAATGGATAACTTTCATTATCAACTATCCATTATCAACTATCCATTAAAAAATTATCCATTAAAAAATTATCGAACTAATAATAAATCCCTCGCTATTCTTTGAACTGTGCCGTCAATAAACTCTGCCTCTACGACGACAACAAATGTGCCTGTATTCAACGGTTTACCTCTAAACCCACCGTCCCAATGTACCGACCCATCTGGTTTGAAGTCTTTGGCTTCAAAAATCAACTCACCCCAACGGTCGAAGATGCGCATGAACCGTACTTTTACATGGTTCGGATTACCTAACACTGTGTAATTTTCGTTGTCTGGTTTAAAGATATTCGGTACATATATCGTATATCTCGGATCTGTTTTTGTATAGATAGTAATCTCACTTGACACTTGACAACCCGTTGAGTCAACTGCTGTGACTGTGTAAGAATGAATATCTTTATCCTGCAACGTTGCTTTAGTTATCTGACATGTCGGACAACTCATTTGCGTTGCTGGCGACCACTGATAGAATACAGGTTTAAAGTCGTTTTCTGGTCTTGCGGTCAAAGTTATTTCCTGTCCGCGCTTCGGATCAGGCGCATTTGAGATTATTGTAACAAAGTTCTGCGGTGGTTGAGTAACAATAACCGTGGAATCAAATCCACAGAAGAATGGACTTTCGACTTTTACTCGATAGCTACCCGCAGCCAAATTCGTCATACCATTCGCAAACGTTGGTTGGTTGTTCAACCAGACTTTCATACGAGATGTATCTGACAAAATACTAATTCGCCCGTTTTTCATACCATAACAGTATGCTGGGTCAACCTTCAACTGTACATTAGGCAACAATCTAACCAAGAACGTATCTGTCTGAACATTACCACATGAGTCCCAAACTTGAACCCAATACTTGCCCGCTCGGTCAGCCGTCAAGGTTGAAGCCTTTGAGCCGTCAGACCACAAATAGTCGCGGAATTCATACCCATTGACTTTAGCATCAATCACAGCTGGATAATTCGGACAAATCGTTATCGTGGACTTGCCAAATGCCAAGACTGGTGCATTGCTCACACAACGCTGATTTTCAGTTATATACGCCAAAGCAAAAACCTTAAAACTATCTGGTGTAACAATGCGTGAACGAACACGACCAGCCGTAAACGTGCCAAATGAGCCATCATTTCCTAAATTAACCCACTGAAAACCATTCCAACCGACAACACCCACTTTCGGTATATCATTATCTGTCAATACATCAATACGGCTTTCCGCATTCCAAGTCAATGTCAACCGTGTTGGCGTTGACCCTTTAATATCCCAATATTCAATATCACTGACCCTCAAAATTGTTAACTCTCTACTGCCTACTGGAAAAGGCGCACCAACAGGCAAGGTCGCTACTGAGGGGTTGCCTTTAAAATAAGCCGCCTTATAAACAGCCGCCGCATTAGGTGTTTGGCCAACAGAAGCCGTCCGCATCAATCTATTGTCACCAATCGGAAAACTGAATGAATCCCGACCAACTTTAGAACTGTAACCATCAATATGCCGCGCATCCGAAGCATTCGTATAGCCTGCATTACTATCAAAAATCAAAGATACTGAGGGGGTGTTTCTGGATGTCCGCACCGAGCCATTCTGAAATGTCAGATTCGACGTGACCGCAACGGGGATGTGTAACATCAGCCCATTGGCATTTGCCAGCGTCAAATTCTGAAAATCAATTGCTCTTGTGCCAAAAATATTCTGTAACTGTTTACCATAAAAAGAAGCTGTACCTTTATTGTTTGCAAACATACCAGAATTCGTTAAATCGCCATAGAATGCCATTTGGGAGGTGGGGTGCATTCGGCTATCTCCGTAGTTTTGTGTGTGTTGCTGTGCAAAAGCACTTTGTTGCGTCTTTGTGATTATCACCACCAACATCAGTAGGCGGATAATGGAAAACTTCGTTAACTTAAACATACTTGGCACGACAGTTCTGTGTCGCATAACCAAAAAATTTTGATGATTGAAATGGGGGAAAGTCTCTGAGTTTATTTTAAAACGCACAGGAGGTTTGCGTCTTGGATACAAAGGAGTGGGTTTTATTGACCAAAGTCAATGAATTAAAGGAGCCGCTTGGCGTTTTTTTTTGAGTTGAACTGTCACAATCACTCGGTTAACAAAAAAAAGTACTTGAATCCGTTGTGTTATAATCATTTAAGTATCTCATAAATCAGATACCCAATCACTACCCATAATGGTATAATTTTCAATAACAATACATTGCCGTTAAAATTAAATTTCAAAATTCTTCTAAACAAATGAAAATCAATGAGATACTGAGGGGGTCTAAAAACGGTGGGCATCCATTAAAAACAATATTTGTTCATAATCCTTTTAGGTAACAAAATAATTTCAACAATTTGGTTATATGTCTGTGTAGTATTTTAGGCAATCTGTGACAAATTTATAGACCACAGATTGTCTAAAAAATCAGGCGAACCTGTTTCAAGCCATCAACCAACCTATCTATATCATCAAAAGTATTGTAAATCGAAAACGAAGCCCGCACCGTCCCTGCAATATCATAAAAATCCATAATTGGTTGCGTACAATGATGCCCCGCTCGAATACAAATATCCTGTTGTCCCAAAATCGTCGCCACATCATGCGGATGACACCCTTGAAGCATAAATGATAAAATTGCTGATTTTTCAGCCGCCCGACCAATAATTTCCAAACCATCAATCGTCAAAAGGGCGTTTGTCGCATAATTCAACAATTCATTTATGTGTTTTTTAATCACATCACGCCCTATACTTTCCACAAAATCAATCGCTGCACCCAGGCCCACAACACCCGCCATATTCGGCGTTCCTGCTTCAAATTTCTGTGGAATCGGTGCAAAAAGCGTCCTTTCAAACGTCACATCTCGAATCATGTCACCCCCAAAACGGTAAGGGGTCATGTCGTTCAACAAATGTGCTTTGCCATACAACACGCCCACGCCCGTTGGGCCAAACAATTTATGCCCTGAAAATGCCAAAAAATCAACGTCTAATTTTTGAACATCAATCACATGAGAAGCCACACTTTGCGCCGCATCTACAAACACAGGGACACCTCGACGATGCGCTATTTCGATAATATCCGCAATCGGATTCACCGTTCCCAGCGTATTTGAAATATGCGTCACAGCAACCAATTTAGTCTTAGACGTTATGGCTTTTTCAAAATCGTTAAGTGAAAGTACCCCCTCAGTATTATGGGGAATAACAACCAATTTTCCCTTGTTTTTCAAACAAACCTGCTGCCACGGTATCAAATTAGAGTGGTGTTCCATCGCTGAAATAACAATTTCGTCACCGGCTCCTACCCTATCCATTGCAAAACTTGAAGCGACCAAATTGACCGCATCTGTCGTCCCACTCGTAAAAATGACCTCTTTTACTGAGGGGGTGTTTAGAAACCGATGCACACGCTCACGCACCGCCTCATAGGCCCGCGTTGCCGTTGCCGCAAGCGGGTAAATACCCCGATGCACATTTGCATTTTGTTTCATGTAAAAATCCATTTCGGCATCAATAACCGATTGTGGTTTCTGCGTCGTAGAAGCCGAATCGAGATAGACGAGGTTTGGATAGGTCTTGAAGATTGGGAATTGGGTGCGGATGTTTTTCATAAAATAATCAAAATTTTGCCCAAAATAAAGAAGAAGAAAACCTAAAGTTTAAAAATTCAACAAAAAGGTTTTAGTTTCGTCATAAAAATAAAAGCATGAAAAAGCACCTTCTATTCCTTATTTTTATCTTCACCGTTCAAGTAGCAAAATCTTGTGTTTGCCATCCTGAAATTTTTGATAACTATATTCATGCAGACTTCATTGGAGAAGTTAAAGTATTGAAAGTTTATAAAAATGAATCACCTGATTACCATTATTATAGAATTGATGTTGAATCTAATACGGTCTATAAAGGTGAAAAACAACAGATTTTATACGTCTATGGCTCAACTGTCGAAAACAATTGGTCTTCATGCGATTTGCTAGTTGAAGAAAATGAAAATTGGCTCGTTTATGCAACAAAGGGTGCTAATGGCAATTTCGAGTTTGGTCTGTGTACCCAAAGCCATAAAAACAATTTAAGCCTTTATGATTCATTGGCATATAGCAAACGAGGACTTAAAAATATCGCTAATTCCCGCAAAAGAGAGTTGAATTTTTTATTAGAATTAAAGAAACACAAAAACGTTTTTGACAAAGACCACGTCTTCCACAGTAGTCCATCAAATATTCCAAATATATATGAATATCTCCAAACATTTAAGGGACAGACATTTAAGAATGATTTAGGGCTATATAAAATTGTTTTCACCAAAGATTATTCAATCAAAAAAGTGATTATAGTCAAATCATTTGGACGTAATTTTGATAAAAAATTAGTTGATTTTATCAAAAAACAAGATTTTACAAACTTAAAAAGGCTAAAAAAGCCCAACCCAACGGATAGCTATATGCCGCTACTGATTCAGTATTATCCAGAAGAATTTTTTTTATCGTCCAATTTTCTTTAGATACTGAGGGGTATCAGATTTAAAAACGAGCGACTTGAAGAGGTGGCTCGTTTTGTTTTTTAGAAAACCCACAAAACACTTTATATTTACGCCTTTATAAAAAGACAAAACGAAAAGCAATGTCTATCAAACTCACTCAAGTCTCCGTCAAAAAAAGCGCAACCCTCATTTTAGACAACATCAATTTAGACATAAAAACAGCCGAAAATTGGGCAATAATCGGTGAAAATGGCTCTGGAAAAACAACTTTACTCCAACTTTTAGCGGGTTATACTGAGGGGGTAAAAGGTCATTACGAAAGGCAGCCAGACACCAAAACCGTATTAGTTGCCAACAGTTTTAAAACAAACCGCTTGGTCAACAAAGCTTATCAATACTACCAACAACGGTACACGGCTGACGGTGCGGCTCTCGCCCCAACCGTTTATGAAGTCGTCCAAAACCAAGTAAAACCATTGAATACGGTTGATGAAAAATCAGTCACTTTACCACCCAAACCCTTTACCGATTTAGCCATCGAAACATGGGCTAATCTTTTGAAAGTCAATCATTTACTTACACACAGCATCGTCACGTTGTCCAATGGTGAAACCCGCCGCGTCCTCCTTTTGATGGCTTTACTCAGACAACCAAACGTGCTGTTACTCGATAATCCATTCATCGGTTTGGACGTGGACAGCCGCCACATTTTGCATACCATTCTCAACCATATCGCAACAACAGGTATTCAAATCATCATCGTTTGTGCGGCTAACGAAATACCCGAATGTATCACAAATGTTGTAATTCTGAAAGAAGGAAAAATTGAAAATATATTGAGGGACGAAATCCCGACTCACTCGGGACTGAGGGGGTCTCAAATCACAAATCTAAAATCACAAAATCAATCAACCACTCCCCTACCCTTACTTAACCCCATTCTTTTGTCAAAAATTAGGGCAAAACCAGCACAAAATGATTTCGCATACGCTGTCCGTTTTCGCAATACAACCATTACTTATGGTGGCGAAAAAGTGGTTGATGGTATCAGTTGGGATATAAAAAAAGGTGAAAGATGGGCTTTGATGGGGCCAAATGGTTCAGGCAAAAGTTCTTTATTAAGTTTAATAACAGCCGACAATCCACAAGCATATCGCAACGATTTCGACCTTTTCGACCGCAAACGTGGCTCTGGCGAGAGTATTTGGCAGATAAAAAAACGCATCGGCTTCGTTTCGCCCGAATTGCACGGCTATGCAGATGCCCACAACCAAGTTTGGAAAATCATCGCATCAGGTCTTTTCGACGTAGCCGCCTTGTATAAATCACTGACCGTTGCAGAAGCAGAAACAGTCGCCGACTATATCAAATTGTTCAGTTTGGAAAGTGTAAAAGACAAACTTTTGTATCAACTCTCATCAGGGCAGCAGCGTTTGGTGTTTTTAGCGCGGGCCTTAGTCAAAAACCCACCGCTTTTGATTTTAGACGAGCCTTGCCAAGGGCTTGACGAAGACCACATCGCTCATTTCCGAGCCTTAATCAACGAATTAGTTGTGTCAATGAATAAGACCTTAATTTACGTCACGCATTACGAAGCAGAAATTCCAGATTGTGTCAATCAAATTTTTAGGATAGAAAATGGAAAAAATATTTAATATTAAGTGTTACCTTTGCAAAATCCATTCGTCTTTATTGAAATGGTCTGGAATTACCCAAATACTCACATTAAATTTCCCCAAAGTGGGGAAGAACTGACACATTTAGGTTGAAAAATCAGGGCATTATTTTTGAATACTATAAGGTATATCTAAAAATAATAAATTACATTTTTCAACAAAAAATCAATAAACATGAAAAATATATTAGAAATCGTCCTCGTCATACTCTCTTCATTCACTTATTTCATCAGCTTTCTTTTTGTTGATGCTTATATTTCAGTTGCTTTGAAATTGGAAAAATGGACACGTCTTGAACTTATAGATAGTAAGTTTAAAAACATGTTATAATCATTCAAGTATTCAAGTAGATAAGTATTTACGTTTAAACGTAAATACTTATCTACTTGAATACTTGAATGATTAACGGTATAAAAAAAGAGGAAACACTTCTTTTTCCTTGAAAACCGCCCTATCACTCGGCAATTCTAAGAAACCATCCGCATCATTCAGATTTGCCAAATCGCCAGAGCCGTGCCCCTCGACAGGCGTTGCTAAAAACACCCCCTCAGTAATTGACACTTTTACAGGCAAAAAATAAGTCAAATCGGGTTTAAATAAGGCATCAGCCGTCAAAGCGGCTGTTCGTTTAGGCAATTCCAAACTGTCGCAAAGTTGCTGTTTCACATAAGGCACGACATAACGACAAGCACACATAAACGCCGAAACTGGATTGCCTGGCAGCGCAAAAATGACCACATCATCGCGCCGTCCAAACCAAAATGGCTTGCCAGGACGTTGCGCCACTTTATGAAACAGTTTTTCTACATTTAAGTCTTCTAAAACCGTAGGCACAAAATCATATTTACCCGCCGACACTGCGCCACTCAAAATGACCAACTCATAGTCCGCCAAAATATCATCCAAGCCCTCGGCAATCGCCTGTTCATCATCTGGAAAATGAAAAAGGTCTGCCTCTATCCCACATTGACCCCTCAGTATTGCCGCCACCGAAAACACATTTGACCGACGAATCTGATGCGGCAAAGGCATCTCTCCTACATCAACCAATTCATCGCCCGTTGAAACAATCGCCGTCTTGGGCAATGCACTGACCCAAACTTCCGATTTGCCCACGGTTGCCAAAGTCCCAATTTCGGCAGGCGAAATTTCATGCCCACTCCATAAAATCACGGCATCTTCCTTGCGGTCAATGCCTTTATGATGAATATTTTGCCGAAAACCCAAATATTCAACCTGAATTGACGCTATTCCGCCCTCTATTTTCAAGTCTTCGTAACGAATCACAGCATCAGTTCCCTCAGGCAACACGGCACCTGTCATCACCTCAATACAATTTTCCTTGTTTTTCAAAGTCAAAGGCGATGCACCCGCCGCTTGAATGCTTTCAATACGAAAAGCCCTTTGTCCGCTTTCAAAACTGGAAAAGGCTATGGCAATACCGTCCATCGTTACCCTATCAAAGGGCGGGAAATCACGGTCAGCGACAATATCTTCCCTTAAAATCCGACCATTGGACTTCATCAAATGCACTTTTTCCGCTTTTGAGGGACGTGCATTTTCAAGAATTATCTGTGTGGCTTGTGCTACTGTTATCATAAGTTGAGACTATTTTTATTTCCTTTTACAACATTAAATTGTAATTTAGCAGTCAAATTACAATCAAAAAACATCTTTTCATAAAAATACACTATTTATGGGACTTACTTATGCAAATATTGAATTACTCAACGGTGACGACATGGCTCTCAATCGGCGCAACCTCCTCTCTGACGATGAAGTGAGACAAATAGAAATTTCCATACTTGTTGATTCAGGTGCTGTTATGCTCACTATCAATGAAGAAATTCGAAATGCCCTCGGTTTGTCTATCATAGACCATCGACCTTCCCAATTAGACGATGGCACACGGCTCGAATTACCCGTTGCAGGCTCAATAGTTGTGCGGTTTATGGGTCGTTTTTGTACGACAAATGCTCTCGTTTTACCCGATGACAATGAACCTTTATTAGGAGCAATCCCGATGGAAGAAATGGATTTATGGATAAATCCTACGCGCAATACCCTAACTGTTGTTCATCCCGAAGGGCCTGTTATGTCTTTGAGAGGTGTTAGATAAAACCCTAATTTATCACCCATTTCCGAAATATCCCATTACAAAAATCTGTTTTGCACCTTAATCAACTCCCCAACAATACTCAAAGCTATTTCTCTTGCTGATTTTGCGGCAATATTCACACCAATCGGCGCATGAATTTTAGATATATCTTCTTGTGAAAAACCAGCTTCTTTAAGCCTTTTCACCCGCTTTTCATGCGTTTTTCTACTCCCCAATGCGCCAATATACGCCACATCCGATTTCAACAAAATATGCAAAGCTTGGTCATCAATTTTAGGGTCATGGGTCAATAATACGGCAAATGTAAAAGCATCGAGTGTCAAATCGGGCAGAATCTCTGCGGGCCAAGTCACATATAAATGGTCGGGCGGTGTAGGAAATTGCGTTTTTTCTGCAAAAATACCGCGTGGGTCAATCACCATCGTTTCAAAACCAAAATACTGCGCCAAATGCACCAAATCCACTGTGATATGCGCTGCCCCAACAATTACAAGTTTTGCTTTTGGCGCAAAAACTTGTAAAAACCATGTCGAACCCTCTAAAGTTTCTATCGTTTGGGTTTTGCGCTCCTTATATGCACGAAGGGCATTTTGAACTAAAAAATCTTGAAGCGCACTATTGAGGGGGTGACTTGATGTCACTCCCTCAATACCCTCAATATTATCTGGAATAACTAAAATATGCTCACTCACTTCGTCATTGAGTTTTGACACCAAAATAGCCCCTTTATTTTTTGAAAGCTCCCCCCTCAGTATTTCCCACATTTGGGGGTCATTTTGTCCAAAAAAAGGTTCAACAAAAACTTGAATTTGCCCACCACAACTCAATCCGACGGCCCAAGCCTCTTCATCGGTTATACCGAAACCGACTCGTTTCGGTTGTTTATTTTTCAATATTTCAGGAACTCCCCTCAGTATCGCACCTTCAACACAGCCGCCTGAAACAGAACCCGCCATCTCTAAATCTTCATTGATAATCATCGCTGAACCGACAGGACGCGGCGCAGAACCCCACGTCTGTATAACGGTTGCTATTGCAAAAGGTTTGTTTTTTGCTACAAAATGCTCAATTTGGTCAAAAATGTCTTTCATTTTTTATTTTTTAGAAACTACTTAAATAATCATTTAAGTAATTAAGTTTTTAAGTAAATACTTCTATACTTGATTGCGTATATACTTTTTCGTTTTATTTTACAAAACAGACTGCATCAATCCTGGCTAAATGATGGCTTAAACAATGCCACGAATCGCCACTATTTTCAGAAATATACACATTCCCTGTTGTTGTACCAAATGCCAGAATATCACCTAAATTATCAAAAGCATGACGAAAAACAATATCAAAACAGTTACTTTGAGGCAGTCCATCACGCAATGGGTGCCAAGTTTGTCCACCATCTTCTGTCCTACAAACACATAAAGCGAGGTCATGCGGCACACGCTGTTCATCACTTTGGGCAGGAATCACCCAAGCACATAGGGGATTTTCAGAGTCAATAGCTAACGTAAAACCGTAATGGGCTATCTCCTTTTTATCTGATACATCTGCCCAATTCATTCCGCCGTTTGTAGAGCGGAAAATACCACAGTGATTTTGTTGCCAAAGTACAGAAGGTTTTGCATGACATGCCAAAAGCAAATGAGGGTCATGCCCCACTTCGACATTTGGATTGGGCAAATAGGTGGCTTTTAGTCCATCATTGCAAGGAAACCATGTCTTTCCATAGTCTTTTGTTTCAAAAACACCTGCACAACTGACGGCAATATAGACATGATGGCTGTCTTGCGGGTCAACGACGATGGAATGAATGAATGGCTCATCTTTCCCTGCGCCAAACCACAATTCGCTTCGAGATGGATGATGCCACAAGCTTTCAACCAATTGCCAAGTGTCGCCATTGTCTCTTGAATGAAACAACCCGCCTGGTTCAGTACCCAACCACAGCTCATTGGGTTTATCCGCTCCAGCTTGCGCCATGCACCATATCAATTTTAAAGTCGCTTGTTTCCCATTTTTGAGCAAAGATAAGGCGGGGTATCGCGGTGTATTTACCAGCTGCCACGACTTTCCTGAATCGGTAGAACGATGCAATTTTTGCCCCCAATGGCGATGTGGAATGCCGACCCACCATGTATCTGTGCGCACATCGACATAAACCATCGAGACAGGGAAACCCGTAAAATACACAGTTTCTATCTGCCAGTTGTTTTCTATATTTACATAAACGACTAAGCCTTTTGCAGTTCCAAGAAGTAATTTCACGTCAAGTTTGGTTAGTTAAACTCCTATTAATCGAGTATAATTAATTGATTATCAAGCATATAACTTAGATAAATTTAAATACTTATGTGCTTAAATACTTTTTTAAGTAGTTAAGTAAAAACTTATTATTGCTTTTTCTTGACCATTGACAATTATCGCCAAGCCATGTTACCCGTATAATGCTTACGTGTTGTCAGGTTTTTGAAACTCTGTTGGCGTCTAAATGAACGTGTTTGACCCTGTTCCAATGTGGTTTCTGATATTTGAAATATTTTCCGAGATGTTTTACCATTCGATTTCATATAATCTATACCGTATTCGAGCCGCAATTTACACCCCTCAGTATCCGATAGGTTTTTGATTGAAAATGAAAATGTCAACGTATCACCCAGACTCAATGTGTTGCTTTTAATGGTCAAATCGAACACTTCAACAGGTGTAACTTCTTGGAAACCAAAACTTTGTAAAGCTTTTGAATTGGCTCTTTTCAACAAAGTACGGCTGCCATGTCGAATCACCCAGTCCGTTTCAGCAGAAATACCGCGCCAATTGTCCATGATATTCAACACAAAATCGGGATGATCTTTAGCAATATCATTCAGATTATTCGCCACACTGCGCCTAACTGTTTCTGACGGGTCGTTTTTCAATGTTTCTAAAATGGGTAAAAGGGGCGTTGGATCGTGTTTCAAAATTGGTATTGCCATTGCCCACGGCAATCTGGGCCGCGACCCTTCGCTTGCCAATCGTCGAACCATGGGATGCGGATGTTTAGTCCACACATACATTTGTTGCATCATTTGGTCACCATAACGAATCAAAAAAGTACGGTCATAAATATTCTTAAGTGGTTCAGCCATTAGGTAAGTGTGTAATTAAAAACTTAAATAAGTATTTACTCTTTTAAGTATAAATGTAATCAATTAAAAATCAATTGTTTATCCGCCAGATAAGGCTTGAAAAATCAAAATTTCATCTTGAGCTTCTACCCTATCCGTCAATTCAAGGCGATCCATCAACATTTTATCCCCGATAAAAATATTGATGTGTTGCCGCAGCTCACCTTGTTCATCAATAAGGAAATCTGTTAACCCGCTATGCTTTTTTTCAAGCAACGCCAATATTTCCGCAATCGAATTGCCTTTTATCTCAATGGGTTCAAGCGTAGGATAAAACCGTTTTAATGCTGAAGTGAAACTAATTTTTGCCATTTTATGATTGTGTTTGAAAAAACGTTTGTGCTGCTTCCCAACTCAAAGTAGCACAAGTTAAACGTTCAGGAAATTGACGAACGGCTGCAAATGCGGCTAACTCTCTATCTGAATCGTTTAAAGTCACCCCCTCAGTATTTAAGCCCTCAAAATAGGTTTTGAGGAGTAGATTAACATCTTGAATAGACCTATTTTGAATTTTTTCCATCAAAACAGATGTTGCAGCCTTTGAAATAGCACAACCATAACCATGAAAAGTGGCTTGTTGAACCCGACCATTTTCAATATCCAAATACAACTTGAATTTATCGCCACACAAAGGATTATAAGCTTCGACAATATGTTGTGCCGTTTGCCTTTTTTCATAATGGCAAGGCACACGATTATGTTGCAAAATGACAGCGTCATACAGTTGCGCCAAAGGATTTCCTATGTTTTTCATTCTTGACGTTTTACTAAATCTCAATATAGAATGGGAAAGTTAGGCTTTTTGTTCGGTTGATTTTTCAAAATTAAAAAAATAAATATTCACATTAAATACTTATATACTCTTTTAAGTATAAACTTAAAAAATGTAAAAATGATTTAAGCGGATACGTAAAACCTCAAATACTTTTCTCAATTTAGCGGCAAAGAAAGTCGTGTAGATAAGTATTTAATTATTTACGTAAATAATTA
>JANLQI010000466.1:0-15728 GCA_031367705.1 Saprospiraceae bacterium
ATACTTATATACTCTTTTAAGTATAAACTTAAAAAATGTAAAAATGATTTAAGCGGATACGTAAAACCTCAAATACTTTTCTCAATTTAGCGGCAAAGAAAGTCGTGTAGATAAGTATTTAATTATTTACGTAAATAATTAAATACTTATTTTCTTTTATTCACTTGATAATCAAATAGTTACACTATGGTAATATCTATTACAAACATGAAAGGTGGGGTAGGGAAGAGTACTATCACTCAAAACCTCGCCGTCTGTTTCGCGCACAAAGGATACAAAGTCTGCATCGTTGACACGGACTTTGAACTTCAAACTTCGACAAAATGGGCTGCTGAACGTCCTGACGATTTGCCCGAAGTACCCACTTTTGCGGTCAAAAACGACGAATTGTCAAAACGCGTTGTGGCACTGAAAAAAGATTTTGACATGGTTATCATTGATGGAACGCCTGCGCTTTTTGAATTATCCACCCGCGCCATCATTTTGAGCGACGTTGTCATTCTGCCTATTTTGCCAAGTATAGCAGATATTTGGACACTTGAAAAATTCATGTCGGGCTATGAAGAAGCGCGTTCTGCCAAAGAAAGTATGGGCGCAACCGTCGAAGCTTACATTTTGCTCAATAAATTCAACGACAACTTGAATTTGGACAAAGAAGCTGTTGAGGTACTGAGGGGGTTCGAAATTCCTGTTTTATCCGCTAATTTAGCCACTCGGATTGCGTATCGAGAAGTGATGCCTCAGGGCAGAGGGGTGATTGAATACCGCGACAAAAAAGCTAAAGATGAAATGTCGGATGTCGCTGATGAATTAGAAATTATTCTCAAAAAAATATGATTATTAAAGTAAAAAAGTAAAAACTTATCTACTTTTGTAAGTACATAAGTAATGGATAGTTGATAATGGATAATGGATAATCATGTCGGCGCATAAAATTTAAATAGTGGACATATAAACTAATGAATAAGTACTTACGCTTTTACGTAAATACTTATCCAAATAATATCTTTAAAAAACAGAATTATGGCAAAAAAGAGCTTACTAACGGGCAAATTGCAAAGCGAAAAAGCAAAAGCAGCGGCAGAGTTATCGCCTGAACAAGTTGAACAGGCTTTTCAGCAATTGACAAACAGTAAAACGCCAACACCCTTAGCAGAACCTGTTATTGTTGTCGAAAAAACCATTGAAGAACCTAAAACACGGATGTCTATTGATATCCCAAAGGATATGCACCGAAAACTGAAAAAGAAAATAGTAGATACTGAGCAAACCATTATGCAATACGTCGTTGCCCTCATAGACCAAGACTTGCAAGACAGTTAAACGATGTAATTCTTTGATTTTCAGCCCTTTTATAGAACATCTTGCTTCTTCTCTGTAAATAACAAAATCATAGCGGCAAGTCCATTAAAAGCGGCGCGGCGCAAAAGAGAACACAAAGTATTTACTCTTTTAAGTATTTAAGTAAAAGAGTAAATACTTTTTTTTTAAAATAACAACACCAAATACATCTTTTGTTTTGTAGTTTTTTTTAAACAGAACTTTTAACTATTGTTTCGGGCAATTAAATAATTCTCTAAATGATTGATAATCAATACTATTCTGTTCTTAATATAACGAATTTAGGGGTCAACTATAACGAATTTAGGGGTTATCTATTACAAATTTAGGGGTGACCTATAACGAATTTAGGGGTCAACTATTACAAATTTAGTACCCCTAAATTTGTTATTTTAGCAATATGCACTACATTCGCATCTATAACGAATTTAGGGTTTGCAACCATAACAAATTTAGGGTTTATCATTTAGAACTATAACAAATTTAGGGGTATGGCAAAAGCAGTCGTAAGAAAAAGAAAACGGAATGACCGAGTAAAACTCATCAAAAAGTCGAATGATTTGGTGGAAGCCCGCTACAAATTTGACATTTGGGAAATGCGCGTTTTCAGTAAAATGATAACGATGATTGAGATAGACGATGGTGATTTTAAAGATTACAAAATCTATCTGAAAGATTTTATCAAGGACTATTCTCTTGAAAATGATAAAAATTCTTATCGTTTTTTGCGCGAAGGGGCTGAAAAGTTGTTGCGCAAAATCGTGACAATTATCAATAAAACGGAAGTCAAATCGGCTCAAAAATTCCAAACGCCCGTTGTTGCTGGTTTGCGGACATCGTTGTATGACGATGATGGTAAGTTTATTCAAGTCTCATTTCACCCAGAAATGAAGCCTTATTTGTTGGAGTTGAAAGAGCGATTTTTGGTTTATGATATCCGAAATATCTTAAAATTGCCGAGTACGTACTCAATTCGGATCTATGAATTGCTGAAACAATACGAAAAATTGCGGACACGGACGTTTGATGTGACCGAATTGAAAGAAATTTTGGGTATTGTTAAGGAGTATAAACTTTATGCCAATTTCAAGCAAAGGGTGGTGGACAAAGCACAGAAAGATCTTGAGGAATTTACGGATATCCGCTTTGTTTATGAAGAAATCAAGGATGGGAAAGCCGTTGTTACGCTCGTTTTTCACATCGAATCGAATACACCTGCGCGGTTAATCAAAGCGAAAAAGCCTAAAATACAAACGGAAATTGATTTTGATATGCCGACCGATGCTAAGACACCGACACTGAGTCGTACAATGATGCATGCGTCTGAAAAAAATATCCAACCGATAGCTGAAACCGTAGATTTTGAAGAAGTACGTATCAATCCCGCTTTATTTGAAGAGATTTTTCCGATGGTACGCGGGTGGGGGATAAGTGGCGAGGTGTTGCAATTACTCATTGAAACGCAGCCCGAAGATGCTGTTCGAAATGGCTTGGGTTATACGCTTTGGGAAGAAAAAGGAGGTAAAATCAAGGAGAATCCAGCGGGTTTTTTCATAAATGCCGTCAAAAATCGCTATTCGAGTAAAGCCTTTGAAGTCGAAAGACGACAACGAGAACGTAAGGAATTGGACCGTCAAAAATGGGAACTCAAAAAGCAATTAGAGGAACTTTCCGCTGATTATAGTGCCAGAGTGAATGAAATTATTAGAGAAATCACTGTCGAAAATCCAGATACGACGACAACGGCGATTGCGATTGTCAACGAAGAGAATAAGAGCTATTTTGGGTTAAAAGGGGTTATTCCTACCCAATTGAGCGTTGAAGATTATCGCCGCGACCCGATACTGAGGGGTATGGTTATTCAGACAATTAAGCGGCAACACGTCGAAAAGTTTGCTTTTTTAGAAGAAGATTATCGAAACTGTGTCAGTGAAATCAATGCTTTAATTAAAGCAGTAGATAAGTAAGTAAGTAAGTAATGATGAATTATAAATGATGAACGATAAATAATTCAAGATATTGGCTGTCAAATAGTTATGATAAATTAATTTCCCGTTTCTTTCCGTTCATCTACTTAGTTGATAATTTAAAAGCGTTGGAAATTAGTTTATTGCTACAATACTTTTAAGCAAATCATTTTCAATCGAGTATGAGTGAGTGAAAAAGTATTTACTTGTTTAAGTAATTGCGTATATACTTATGAAAGTAAAATTTTTAACCTAAACGATTATTTTTAAATTTATCAAAGCACTTTTTTAGAATTTTAACATGAATTATGGCAATCAGAGGATGTTATTTCATTAAAAAAATGGCTTTGGGATGGACGAATAGAGAGATTACAAACTTTGATACGGCGAATAAGTTTGTAAAATGTAAATACCGGGAAGGTTGGAAATGTTAGAATGGAACATTAAATAAGTATGTGAGTATTTAAGTGAAAGAGTAGATAGGCTTATACTTATCTACTCTTTTAATATTGAATTGTTGTAACCTACTTGTTCGAAATGAATGTGAGGGAAGTGAAAAATGTTCTAATTGATTAGAAATCAATATTTTGTTTTTCTTTTTTGCCTAACAGGATGCGCATTTAGAGGCATATAATACTGAGGGGTGCATTTTTTCCGAAAGTTTTTTTAGATACGGTGGGGTATCCAATCACTTTTTTATTTCTTTACATTTTTAGAAGTGTAAAAAAACAAAACTTAGAGCTAATGAAAGTCTATAAATTAGAAGATGGTATCGTTGTGGAATCGGCTACGCAAAGTTCATGCTATTTTTTTTATCAATCAAATTGGGATGACTTTGTCAATCGCGATGATTTGTATGATTGGTTGAAAATTCAAACAACCTTGCAAGAACCATTAGATGCAGCGTGGTTTGCTGAGCAAAAGATTGTAGCGCCGATACAAAGCCAAGAGATTTGGGCCGCTGGCGTTACTTATTTACGTAGCAAAGTAGCGCGTATGGAAGAGTCGCAAGCGTCAGGTGGTGATACTTTTTATGATAAAGTGTATGATGCCGAACGTCCAGAGATTTTCTTTAAAGGCACAGCCAATAGAGCTGTTGGTCACAACGGTTTTGTCAATATTCGCAAAGATTCGACTTGGGATGTACCTGAACCAGAGTTGACACTATTTATCACCTCTTCCAATAAAATTGTCGGTTATACGGTCGGTAACGATATGAGTTCAAGGAGTATTGAGGGTGAAAACCCGCTATATTTGCCGCAAGCAAAGGTGTATGACAAATGTGCAGGTTTGGGTCCTTGTCTCTACGTGCCTGAAAAACCGATTAGTTTGGAGACTAAAATACGCCTTGAAATCATTCGTGAAGGTGATTTGGTATTTGAAGGCGAAACACATATATCACAAATGAAGCGGAGTCATACAGAATTAGTTGCGTTTTTGACGCGTGAATGTACGTTTCCGCAAGGTGTTTATTTGATGACAGGGACTTCGATTGTGCCGGATTACCCGTTTACATTGCAAGCGGGTGATGAGATTTTGATAGAAATTGACAATATTGGGGTATTAAAAAATACGGTAAGTGCATAATGATATAAGTGTTTACTTTTTTAATTAGACAATTAAATACGTATATACTTATCTAATGAAATAATTTTTTACTTAAATAATCATGATAACAGGAAAACAATTAATAGGCAAAAGCCAGTCGGGTAGGGGTAAAGTGCAGTTTTCGGCCTTTAACCCAAGCACAAATGAGTCACTTGATGCGCTTTTTTATGAAGCCACAAATGGCGAAATAAGCCGTGCCGTCGAATTGGCGGAACAGGCTTTTGACCAATATCGTCAAAAGTCAGGCGTAGAACGGGCTGCTTTTTTAGATAAAATAGCGGATGAAATACTCGACTTAGGCGATACTTTGATACATACAGCCATGTCGGAAACAGGTCTTGCCGAAGCCCGTTTGCAGGGTGAACGTGGTCGAACGATGGGACAATTGCGCCTTTTTGCTCAATTACTCAGGGAAGGCTCATGGGTCAATGCCCGTATTGACCGCGCGCAACCCGATCGGAAACCGTTACCGAAAGTGGATTTGCGGCAAATGCAAATGCCTTTGGGCGTTGTGGCGGTCTTTGGGGCGAGTAACTTTCCGTTGGCATATTCGACGGCAGGTGGCGATACGGCATCGGCTTTGGCGGCGGGTTGCCCTGTTGTTTTTAAAGCGCACCCTGCGCATCCAGCAACGTGCGAATTGGTAGGTCAGGCGATTTTGAAAGCTGTTAAAAAAAGTAAAATGCCTAATGGCGTTTTTTCTTTGGTGCAAGGTGCGTCGAATAGGGTAGGGCAGAAGCTGGTGCAGCACCCCTCAGTAAAAGCGGTCGGTTTTACGGGTTCTTTGCGGGGCGGTCGGGCATTGTTCGACATTGCGGCCAAACGATCAGAGCCGATTCCTGTGTATGCTGAAATGGGTAGTACCAACCCTGTTTTCTTTTTGCCTAATATTTTGAAAGAAAAAACGGCAGCTTTGGCGGCGGCTTTGGCGCAGTCTGTCAGCTTAGGTGGTGGTCAATTTTGTACCAATCCAGGCGTTTTTGTGGTTCAAAATCAACAAAATACTGAGGGGGTCTTTCAAGCCATAGCGGATAGTTTGAGCCAAATGCCAAATGCAACGATGTTGACAAAAGGCATTGAAAAATCATATATCGGAGGCATTACGCACCAAAAACAATCGGAGGGAACAACCTCAATGACGGCATTTTCAGGCGATGTGGCACAACCACATCTTTTGAAAACGACGGTGGCAGCTACATTCAAGCATCCCGAACTGATTGAGGAGGTTTTTGGCCCTTCAACGGTTGGCGTTGTCGCCGATGATAAAGCGCAACTTTTGGCTTTTGCCAAAAAACTGCAAGGCCATTTGACGGCAACAATTCATGGAACGCCAGAAGATTTGGCAGAATATGCCGATTTAATACACGTTTTGACCACAAAAGCGGGCCGTTTGATAGTCAATGGTTTTCCGACGGGTGTAGAAGTGACTGCGGCAATGGTGCATGGAGGGCCTTATCCAGCGACAACAGCCCCCCTCAGTAGTTCGGTCGGTTCGACGGCAATTTATCGTTTTACGCGTCCTGTTTGCTTTCAAGATTTTCCTGAATTTGCATTACCCGATGCTTTGAAAGAAAGCAATCCGTTGGGCATTAAACGGTTTGTTGAAGGTGTTTAAGCTAAGGGTAGAAACGTGGGCGAGGTTTTGACCTCGCCCACGTTTTTTTAGGGTGATACAAGCCGAAAATTAAGCCTTAATAAACACAAATTTACTTATTAGTTTCCCCCTTTTCAGGTAATTCGTTGGTTTTTTGACTTTTAATATTCAAGTGATTATCAGATGTGACGATACTTTCTCCCAATTGTGTTTCGAGGCGTTTACGGGCATCTCCAGCCATTGCTCCGCCCTTAGATGCGGATGGTTTTAGATAAATCCTTGTGCATTGTCTTTAACCGCTATCCGTCGGGTGACCTCTTCGCCCAAAGCGGTGAATACGAGTTCAAGATTGCTCATGTGGTCACGGAGATTTTCTTTTTCCAGAGCTTTGAGTTTGATGTGTTCAGTGGGCGTTAAACCAAAAGTTGCTTTAGCAATTTCAGCTGTTAAAATAGCATATTCATGTCCTTCTTTTACACCACGCAATTTCCATTCGTCCGTTAATTCTTTTCGAATACCAATACTTTTAAGGCGATTGCCTATCCAAATGTCGTCATATCCTTTGGTTCGATACAATTCCGTCAATCTGTCAATACTGATTTCAGGATTTTCGGTTTCCTGCAAACGCTCCGTTCCAACTTGAGCTAACCACATTTTCAAGGGTTCAGCTTTAGGAGAAGGCACAGACATCACAATGCGCAACACCCCCTCAGTATTGGCGCAATCTGTTGGATACATTTTACCATCAGCACCCGGCATTTTCAGTTTTCCCCAATTCGGGGAAAGCTCATTCAAGGTTTCTTCATTCAGCCGCTTTTTTACTTTCCCCCAATATTTACTGGGTGTTGGACTATCTGTTAAAACGCTTATAATATCAATAATGGAAAAATACCATTGCTCATTATGCCATATTTTTCTAATTTCTTTACCCTCAAAAGGGGTTAATGCGTTTTCGATATTCATAAATTGACTTCTAATCTTTAATTTTAGTGTGGAAATCTATGCCATTGACGGTGGCTAAGTAAATTATAGTTGTTCAAATTAGAACAAAAATAGTCAAAAAAGCCCCAACAATGAAAAAAATTTGCATTTCCATCGCTATTGTCTTCTTATGGAAGGCTGGCAATCTGTTTGCTCAAACTAACCCCATCATCACCCGAGATTTAGTCATTTGTTATGCAAATGAACCCGCAACAAGTAATATCTGTACGTATCTGGTCAATTATTGCACGGTCAACAATGTCACCGTTACTAAAGCGGATAGTTTGACCTGTATCCCGTTTACCTTTTGGATACAACAGAGGGGGCATCAGAGCGATGTTTTGACGGTTGTGAATGGTAAAATCAACAGAACATTTTTCAAAACAGTCAGAAGCTTTATTTGAAAAGCATAAAGCCAAACGTAATTAGATAAACGTTTTGTTGTTTTATCACGATTATTTGCGTCAAAGATGAGCTTGACATGTTTAGAAATAGGTGAATAAAAAGCGAAATGTTTCACGTTGACAGCCTGACTACTGAAGGGGTTGGCTCCGAGTTTATCATTTCTTTACCTTTTAAAACCAATGGATGATGAAGATTTTAATATTAATCTTTCTATTCACGTTCACTTGTAGCCTTGCTTTTGCACAAAAAACAAACCCTGTTAGCTCAATACTTGAAAGGATACGGATATTCTCGTAGAAAGAATTGAAAAAATAGAAAGCATCAAATTCCTTATACTGAAAATGCAGTATTAAAAAAAAACTTTAAACAACTTCACTGTAAATAATTGAAGTTAGTATATTACGGATTCAATCAATGCAAATGACTTCTTTGTTACACGATGCTAAACTAAGCGGTTTACTGTCTCAAATCCCTACACTTGCCTATGCGACTAAAATTGTCCCATTGGGTGGCGGTTTGACAAATAAGAATTACTGTGTTGATACTGAGGGGGGGCGTTTTATGATGCGTGTCAGTGACAAAACGACGAGCTTATTGGGCATCAATCGAGCCAATGAGCGGGTCAATACAGAGCGGGCGTATCGGGCTGGGGTAGGAGCCGCTTTGGTGGATGCACTGCCTTCAGAAAATGTGTTGGTGATAGGATGGATTGATGCGCAAACATTGCATGCGGAAGATATTCATGCTGAGCCAAATCTTCTCCCGAGAATTGCTGCCGCTATGAAAAAACTCCATTCGGGTCCCTCTTTTCAAGGGATTTTTTACTTTCCAACAATTAGAAAACAATATTTACAAGCCGTTTTGGATGGCGGCTATTTTATTCCTGACGGATATTTAGACAATGAATCCTTGGTGCTTAAATTAGAAGAAATGCTTACTTTGACGGCAGAAGAATTAGTACCTTGTAACAATGATCTGCTCGCCGAAAACTTCATGGATGATGGCGAGAAAATATGGATCGTGGATTATGAATATGCAGGACAAAACGAGGCTTCTTTTGAAATAGGGAATTTTGCCAGTGAAAATGCTTTAAATGATGCTCAACTTACCCTATTTTGTGATGCTTATTGGCAGAAACACAGCCCATCAAAAATTGCCCGTGCTAAGGCATGGTCTATGATTGCTCGGTATGGTTGGGTTTTGTGGGCATCTATTCAAGAGGCTGTGTCGCCTATTGAGTTTGATTTTAGAACGTGGGGTTTGAAAAAATGGCATTCTGTTCTACCTGAATTTGAAGGCAATCATTATGACGAAATATTGAAAAATTTAAAAGAAGAGCCTATTATATGACGAATTTACCGACTAAAACGAGGATTGTTATCATTGGTGGTGGTGTGGCAGGCACATCCATCGCATATCATTTGGCTTTGAGGGGCGAAACAGATGTTATTATCCTCGAACGCAGTGAACTGACAAGTGGCTCAACGTTTCATTCGGCAGGTCTTGTCGGGCAACTGAGGGGTTCCGTCACATTGACTTCTATGATGATGTATAGTGCCCAACTATACAGAGATTTAGCACGTGATTTCGAGACAGATCCAGGTTGGGTTGAATGTGGCGGTATCCGATTGGCTTGTACGCCTGAACGCGTTCAAGAATTGAAAAGACAAGTCGGTTGGGCGACAACTTTCGGTTTGCCTTTGCAAGAAATTTCACCCAAAGAAGCACAAGATTTATTCCCTTTAATGTCAACAGATAAGGTCTTAGCAGCGACTTATTTGCCGACAGATGGTTATTTAGACCCCAGTCTTTTGTGCTATTCATTTGCCAAAGAAGCCCGACGTTTGGGTGTTAAGATATTTCAAGAAACACGGGTAACGGCTATCAATACTAAGGATAATCGCATTACATCCATTACGACCGATAAGGGTGTCATCGAAGCGGAAATGGTTGTCGCCGCTTGTGGGCTTTATACGCCTGAGATTGCGCGCATGGTCGGTGTTCGAGTGCCGATAGTCCCAATGAGTCATCAATATTTGGTAACAACTGCTTTCAGAAAGGTAGCAAAAGGGGCGGCCATAATACCTACTTTGCGCGATCCTGACCATTTAGTCTATTATCGCCCAGATGGTGCAGGACTTGTGATGGGTGGTTATGAAAGGCAATCGGCTCCAGCGTTTCTAAATGATGCTTTGCTCGATGACGTGCCAACCGATTTTAATGGAAAATTGCTCTCTGAAGATTGGTCAAGACTTGAAGAAATTTCTATCAATTCAGCAATGCGTGTTCCTGTTATGGAAACTGCACCGATTAGGACGGTTATCAATGGCCCAGAGGCTTTTACACCTGACAATGAGTTTTGTTTGGGCCCTACACAAGTCAAAGGGTTTTATGTGGCGGCAGGTTTTTGCGCTCATGGCATTGCAGGGGCGGGTGGCGTGGGTAGAGAAATGGCGGCGTGGCTGCTTGATGGTTCGCCGACGATGGATTTGTGGGAAATGGATGTCCGTCGCTTTGGTGCGCAATATAAATCAACGTCTTATACATTAGCCAGAGTTATAGAAAACTATGAATCCTACTACGATATTCGCTATCCAGGCGATGATAGACAAGCTGGACGACCTTTGAAAATGAGTTCAGCTTACTCTTGGCATCAACAACATCAAGCTGTTTTTGGAGAAAAATCAGGCTGGGAACGAGTCAATTATTATGCTTGTAATGAAAATCCAGCTTTTGAATATCTGAGACCAACAGGATGGGCAGGAAAAAACTGGAGTACAGCCATTGTTACTGAGGGGGTCGCCACGAGAGAAAAAATAGGTATTTACGACGAGTCTTCTTTTTCTAAAATTGAAATTTTAGGATTGGGTGCGGCTGCTTTTTTAGAGCATTTATGTTCCAATACCGTCAATAAAGGCACAGGGCATGTCACCTATACTCAAATGTTGAACGCTCGTGGCGGCATTGAAAGTGATGTGACGATTACGCAAATCAACGATGATACTTTCCGCATGATTTCTGGAACAGCCTTACACAGTCACGACATGGCTTGGTTGAGAGACCATTTGCCCGATGATGGTTCGGTGGTTTTGAAAGATGTTACAGCGAATTTAACGTGCTTTGGCATTTGGGGACCCGATGCCCGTAATATGTTGTCATCACTGACCGACCAAGACCTTTCGACGGAGACTATGCCGTTTTTGAGTATGCGAGAAACCCTGATTGGCGATATTCCTGTTCAATTGGTACGTGTTACATTTGTTGGAGAATTGGGTTATGAAATTTATGCTCCCCAAGAAAAGGGGTTGATATTATGGGAACGCTTGTGGGCAGCTGGACAACCGTTTGGCTTGGTGGCTTGTGGTTATAAAGCCATTGATTCATTGCGTGCAGAAAAAGGATACCTTTATTGGGGTTCGGATATAAGTCCTGATGAAACGCCTTTTGAAGCAGGATTAGGGTTTGCTGTTGCCAAAAACAAAGATTTTTTAGGCAAAAATGCCTTAATGGCACATGGTCTTACAAAAAAACTGGTCACCATGATTTTAGATGACCCACGAGCCGTTGTTTTGGGCAACGAACCTGTGCGCGTAGCAGGTAAAGTGTTGGGAAGGGTAACATCGGGGGCTTACGGCGTGAGCCTTAAATCCGCTATTGCATTCGCTTATTTGCCTGTGGACATGGCAACGGTTGGCAAACAGGCTGAAATTTTAGTATTCGGTAACTGGATTTCTGGCGTAGTTGCTAAAAGCCCTTTATATGATCCGAAAGGTTTGAAAGTCAGAACATGAGGTATTAGAAATGTATAAACCAACTCATCCGTTTAAACTTTAAACAAGTCCATTTATGAATGAAAATAAAGCACCCAGTCCATCTCCCTCAGAAGATGAACGCCTATTGGCAGCCTTGGGTTATAAGCAGGAATTGAAAAGAACGTGGTCGAGTTTTTCCAATTTTGCCATCTCTTTTTCAATCATTTCGATATTATCGGGGTGTTTTACCACCTTCGCTCAGGCTTGGAACAATGGCGGCCCTATCGCTATTTCTATCGGCTGGCCCTTGATTTCTGGTTTTATTTTGATTATTGGTTTTTGTTTGGCAGAATTGGCTTCGGCATATCCGACTTCTGGGGGTATTTATTGGTGGGCATCCAAGTTGGGTGGGGCAGAGGCGGGCTTTTTTACAGGTTGGCTCAACTTGATTGGCTTGCTCGCAGTGACCCCCTCAGTAGCGTATGGTGCTGCGACGTTTTTAAACATCACTTTGGGTATCTATTTTCCCGATTATGCCACCAGTTTTTTAGGTGGTGATTACATCAATCAGCAATTCTTTTGGTTTGCTATCATCATGGTTATGATTACGGTTTTCAATACTTTTAGTAGTCAGATTTTGGCAACAATGAATAATGTCTCTGTCTGGTGGCATGTATTTGGGGCGGCAATCATTGTCCTGATACTTGTTTTTACACCTACGGAACATCAGAGTTTGACATGGATGTACACGACCCAAATCAATAATTCAGGCTTTTCAGATGGTACAACTTATTGGTTTTATGTCTTGCCATTGGGTTTTTTGCTCACGCAATATACGATTACAGGCTTTGATGCCTCGGCACACCTTGCAGAAGAAACGCAAGACGCCCATTTATCGGCAGCCAAAGGCATTTGGAAATCCATTTTTTATTCGGCAGTTGGAGGCTACATACTTTTGATGGCGTTTTTGTACGCAGCCACCAAGCCAGAAGTCGTCAGTTCTTTCGACCCCTCAGTAAATCCATTCGGTGGCGGTTCTGCTATTTCGATTTTATATTCTGCCTTGACACCGCCAATGTTCAAACTCGTTATGGCGATATCGACGGCGGGACAATTGTTTTGTGCGACCGCTTGTTTGACTTCCTGCTCTCGCATGATGTTCGCTTTTTCAAGGGACGGTGCTATCCCAGGCTTTAAATATTGGTCAAAAGTTAATAAAAATCAAGTCCCTGTCAATGCGGTTTTGATATGTGCTTTGATTGGTCTGCTCATCACCTTGCCAGCCCTTTGGAAAAGCCCACGCGGTATTCCGACCGCCTTTTATGCCGTTGTTTCTGTGGCGGTTATTGGTCTTTATTTATCTTTTTTGATACCGATTTGGCTGCGTTGGCGTGCGGGCAGCCAATTTACTGAGGGGGCTTGGACATTGGGCAAAAAGTATAAATGGATGAATTTAATCGCCATTTTTGAAATTGTGGTCATTTCTATTTATTTCATCATGCCTTTTGAACCAGCTGCTATTCCCGGTAATAAAGATTTTACGTGGGTAGCTGTTAACTATGCGCCCATTCTTTTGGGCATTACTTTATTAACTCTTTGGGCATGGTGGCATTTATCCGTCAAACATTGGTTTACTGGCCCAAAAAGAACAATTGAATAATAAATCCTTATAAATACGCCATAAATGCAGCGTTTTTGGACAAATTACCACAGCCACAGCCATTATTGCGACGGCTCTGGAAGCCTCGAAGAGCAAGTTTTAGGTGCTATCGAGCAAGGTGTGAGAGCCTTTGGTTTTTCCGCCCACAGCCCTGTTTTTTTAAAAAATGACTGGAGTATGAAAGCTGAAAGGTTGGATGCATATCTGAAAGAAATCCAATCATTGAAAGAAAAATATGCGGCACAAATCGAACTCTATACGGGTTTAGAAGTGGATTATATCCCCAACGATTGCGGGCCGAATCTTTTTAAAAACGCTTTGGATTATACAATTGGCTCTATACATTATTTAGATAACACGGCACAAGGAACACCTTTTGAAATTGACGACAGCAGCGCCGTTTTCATGAATGGCTTGGCAACCATGTTTAATTTCAATATTCAAACGATGTTGGAAAAATACTATGCCTATTTCCGTAAAATGGTCGCTGATGACAAGCCTAATATTGTTGGTCATCTGGATAAAATTAAAATACACAATATTAATAATGCTCTTTATGATGAAAATGATGCGTGGTATGTAGATGCGGTGCAGGAAACACTCGAAGCGATAGCCGAATCGGGTTGTATCGTTGAGGTCAATACAAGAGGTGTTTACAAGCGAAATTTTACCACATACCCTTCTACACAAATATTAAAACAAATGAAGACCTTAAATATTCCAATTATGATCAATTCAGACTCGCACCATCCAACCGAGATTACAGCTAAATATGCTGAAACGGCTGAAATGCTTCTGAAAATCGGTTATAAGACGGTCAGGGTTCTTCTAAAAAGTCAGTGGCAAGATGTTTATTTCGACCGCAATGGCTTATTATAGAGACTTTTTGCTAAGAGATTAGGTGCCTTGAAGTCCAATAAAAAGAAAAAAACAAGCCGAAGAGAAATTAATATTCATAGCTTCGCATGACAAATAACCTACTACTTTGAAAAAAAATCAATCAATGACAACTCAAGAGATATTAGATTACGTCAAACAATACCCAGCTCAAAAAGTGAAACTTGCCATCACAGATATTGACGGCATACTGAGGGGTAAGTATATTTCAGCCGAAAAGTTCCTTTCGATTGCAGAAAGCACTTTTGGCTTTTGCGATGTCGTTTTTGGTTGGGATATGGCGGACGTTTCCTACACAAATGGCACTTATACGGGTTGGCATACGGGTTATCCAGATGCAAAAGCACGGATAGATTTAAGCACTTTTCGCAAAATACCGTGGGAAAAAGACATACCTTTTTTCTTAGCAGAATTTGTAACCGATGACAATCAACCGCTTTACACATGCCCACGTCAACTGTTGAAAAAAGTGGAAGCGGACGCTCAAAAAGCTGGTTTTACGCCTTATGTATCGCAAGAATTCGAATGGTTTAATTTTGCTGAAACACCACAATCGGCAGCGGATAAAGGCTTTTTAAACCTCTCACCGCTTACGCCCGGCATGTTTGGTTACTCAATTTTGAGAAGTAGTTTGAATAATGATTTTTTCAGCAGTCTGTTTGACGATTTAACAAAATTTGGTATTCCGATTGAAGGGCTGCATACCGAAACAGGGCCTGGGACATATGAAGCAGCTATTCAATATGGTAGAACGATAGAGTCTGCCGATAGAGCCGTTTTGTTCAAGACTTCTGTTAAAGAAATTGCTTACAAACAGGGCATTATGGCAACTTTTATGGCTAAAATCTCTGAAAATTTGCCAGGTTGTGGTGGTCATGTGCATCAAAGTTTGTGGGACAGTGACTCTAAGAAAAACCTGTTTTTTGATGAAAAAGACCCGCATCACATGAGTGATTTGATGCGGAGTTATATCGCAGGACAATTGTTGTGCTTACCTGAAATATTGCCGATGATTGCGCCCAATGTCAATTCTTATAAACGTTTGGTGGAAGGGGCTTGGGCACCGACGACATTGACTTGGGGCATTGACAATCGAACCGTTGCCTTACGTGCCTTGCCTGTGAGCAGCAAGTCATGTCGCTTAGAAACGCGGATTATTGGTGCAGATACCAACCCCTATTTGGCGATTGCAGCGAGCATCGCCGCAGGTTTGTATGGCATAAAAAACAATTTAGAACTCATACAACCGCGCACCGTCGGCAATGGTTATGTAGATGAAAGCAATGGTCGTTTACCCAAAAACCTTATAGATGCAACTGTTAAAATGCGCGATTCTACCATAGCGAATGAATTATTAGGTGAAAAATTCGTACAGCATTTTACCCAAACGCGTGAATGGGAATGGCAACAATTTGCAAAAGTTGTGACGAATTGGGAGATGAAGAGGTATTTTGAGATTGTTTGAATTTTAACACATAGCCACATAGAGAACATAGCTTTTTATAATAGATTGAAAATCAATA
>JANLQI010000485.1:0-12680 GCA_031367705.1 Saprospiraceae bacterium
TAATTCGTGTAATCTGTGAAATTCGTGTCCACCTAAATAATTCAAAAAATAATACGGTGTAACGTGTCACGTTAATCACCGTTTTAGATTATAAAAATAGAATCTGAAATATGACCGATAATCCAATTCAAAATTTTGGGCTGAAAGCAGCCGAATTTGCAGACTTGAAAGCTGATTTACTGAGGGGGAATGAAAAACTGTTTGAACACGTTTTTGTCAAACATTTTGACGACTGCCGCAGTTATCTCATCAGAAATTGTTCGGCAAAAGCAGACGATGCCTACGATATAACGGTGGAAACCATCATCGCTTTTCGGAAAAGATTGCTTGAAAACAAGGTCGAATACGGCAATTTGAGGTTTTATTTTACCAAAATGGCAAAAGACAGCTATTTGAAATGGTTAGAAAAAAACAAGCGATTGCCTGTTACGGAGTTAGTTGCCAATGAAGCCGACCATGCCGACGAAACGGATGGTGGCTTTGATGAGGACCAACTTAAAGTCCTCGATTCGGCTTGGTCAAAAATGGGTGCCGATTGTAAAAATTTATTGAAAAGTCATGTTTATGATGGTTTGCAGCTGAAACTCATCGCTCAATCGCTGAATGAAGCGGAAGCCAATATCAGAAAGCGCAAGGAACGGTGCATGGATAGGTTAAAAACTTATTTTTTTGAACTCTATACGCCTTAATGGAAATGATAAATGATTAAATATGAATGATGAATTTTTCTACAATTCAAAATCTCATATCTCTTTAAAATTCCCTTAAAAGAATATAAAACAATGAAAGATTTATTAAAAAAATATCAAAACAACGAGCTGAACGCTGCCGATACTGAGGGGGTCGAAAAACGCCTCGTCGAGCAAGCCGTTGAACGTGAAATGCGCCAAAAATGGGGTAAGCTGCTTGAAAAAGAAGGTATTGATAGGTCAACTACGCCCCTTTCGGATGCAGCAACTGACGAAGTTCAACCGACTAAAATAACGGCTCAACGGTCAACGATGCGGCGATTTATTATGGGTATTGCTGCCACATTACTATTGGCTGTCAGTTTCTGGTGGTGGAATGTGGATACCAAAACAGCTTTGGATTTGACAGATATTGCCTTGAAAAACGAGCGTTTTGCTGCCCCTTCTGTACGCATGCAGCCTCAAAATGACGACTTAAAAAATTGGGCGGATGCCAAAAATGCTTATCGGGATGGTGCATTTGATAAAGCTGTTACGCTTATCGAAGCGATTCCTACACCGACGGTTGAGCAACAGTTTTATACGTCATTGAGTCATTTATATGCTTCAAAACCCGATTATGAGAAAGCGGCTTTGGGTTTTAAAAACATTATTGAAAACGGTCAAGGCAATTTTGAACCGGAATCGCAGTGGTTTTATGCTTTGTCTTGTATCAAATTGGGTCGAAACGATGACGCGAAGCAAAGTTTGCAAACTTTACTGAGGGGTCAAACTTGGAAAGCGAAGGAGGCACAGGCATTGCTGGATAAGATAAAATAATCAAAAAGGAAAACCAACGGACAAAAAGGTGCGCCACAACTGATTACCATTCTCGACAGTAAAAACAACAGGACCAAAAGGCGATTGATAACCGACTTTCAAGCCAAAGCCAAACATCTGCAAATCGCTACGCAACAAGCCGCTGAATGGATTAAAGCCTCGAGGATTCGCAAAGCCATAAGATACTGAGGGGTTCAAAAATATGCGCCGAATAGGTGTGTATTGCACGCCAATATTGAACATCGAAACATTAGAATAAGTCGAAATTTCGCCTGGGCGCAAACCGATGAAATTGATGCGGTTGTCACGTTGTTGTAGCCGTGAACCGCCTATGTATAAACGGTCGTCCAAAAAAACGTAGCGATGTGAAAAATCTTTACCACCTAAATTAGGCAAATAAAGGCTGTCGCCGCCAATAGGGTCCCACAAAATGCCCAAATTGATGCCGAAAGTCAATGTCATTTGTGGTGCAATCGGCACAAATGTTTGATGTCTTAAAAGAATTTTACCGACTTGTTTTGGCACATATTGCCCTTCTTGCGGCGAAATAAGGCGTTGTAAAGCACCTGAATCTCTTACTCCTTCAAAGGCTGAAACCTTTACCTCAAAGTAATTCCGAAAACGCCAATTGAGGTCAATACTGGTACGACTGCCTTTTGTTGGAAAAAAAACATCATTGAATGAGTTGTGTGTCCAATTCAATTGTAAAACATTGCTGTTGTGATCGTAAGTGTTTCTTGGAATATTATGGTATCTGGTCAAAGGGCTGCGTATGCGACGCAAAACATCACGTTCACGTCTAAAATTAAAGAAAAAACCGTTATTAACAGTTGTTGAATAACCAATACCAACGCCGTAATCATACCGCTCGACATTGTAGTTTATATTGCCTTCATATTGTTGCAAAACCTCTTTGCCCTCAATATTCTCATAATTAAAAAAAGGTTTTGCCCAAAAATGATAGTTATTGTCGAGGTAAAATCGGTAGTTGCCACGCACTTTTAAGCGTTCAGAAATCTCTGTGGACAACACTAAACGGCTGTTCGGCAAGCCCATTTGTCGAGCTGTATAGTTGAGAATAACGCCTATTGACGAATAACTATCGTAGTAAACAGCCGTTTTCATGTGGTCATTTTCAGAGTCTTTCAAATATACTTTGAGCGATGTGCTGTCAAAAGCGAGATAGACATTCTGGAAAAACCGGGTGCCATAAAGCTGTTTTGTCGCTTCTCTTATTTCTTCTGCGGTATAAGTTTTGCCTGTTTCTAGGTGCAAACGAGCGGCAGCGAATTGCGATACTGAGGGGTCGGCAGGTTCGTCTTCGGCAGTCAAAAACTCTATTTTTTCAATGGGTAATTTTGGGTCTTCAAGAAGCTTTTGGTTTCTATAAATCCCATTTCTATGTTGTTCTGCGGCAATGCGTTGCAATTTGGGCAGCATTTTGCGGGCTTCTTCTTCGCCAATCTCAATAATTTCAGCATACCGATTAAAATCTGTTGTCGAAAAACGCCTTAAACCATCTGTGTGATTGATGATGACAGCCGTTCGCTTCATTTGCGCCCGCGCATTTTTAACCGAACCAAAAGCATAGGTCTGCGTAATCAATTTTGCAGGACTTGAAATTTCTTTTTTTTCATATACTCGAAAGCCCGTATAGCTGCCAATGACTTGATTTGCACCCATCGAAATCACTTCGTCAACTGGAAAATTTTTATCTAAACCACCATCAACGAGCAATTTATTCTGAAAAAAAATGGGCGTATAAACGACTGGAATGGCCATTGAAGCCCGCATTGCAATGGCTAACGAACCCGAATCGAGCCGAACAGAACCGCCATTGATGATATCAGAACCCATCATACGCAAGGCAATTGGCAGCTTAGAAAAATCCCTTATGCCCCGCGCCCTGTACGTGTAGTAGTTGAACAACGACAAAATATACTGCCCTTCGATAAAAGAACTCGGTGCAGTAGGTTTCAAGCCGTCCATAGGTAATTCGACGGCATAACGCCCAAATTCGTCTTTTTCTTCAAAAGCCACTTCATCAAATGGCGGTGGATTGGTGAGCATACGTGACCAGTCAACCTCCGTCAGAGCAATGCGTTTGATATCGTCGCCTGAGTAACCCATGGCATACAATGCACCAACAACGCTGCCCATGCTCGTTGCCGATATATAATCAATGTGTATATCGAGGGAGTCAATCATACGCAAAACGCCTATGTGTGCTAAACCTTTTACACCACCACCACTAAGGGTTAGTCCCAATTTGGGCGAAGAAATAGTCGTGTTAACAATAGAATCTATATCTCCGATTGTAAAAGGAAAAGGAGTAATTTGCGCTTGTAGATTTACGGTTAAGGAACAAAATACGGCACAAATAACGCTATTGAATATAGGTATTCTCATTTGATGATATTAAACGCAATGAGTATGGTTAACATAGATAACGACATAAGGTGCTTTAAATGTCTTTTTAGATATACTTTAATAACGTTGGCTACCTTGATTTGTGTTTCAAAATGACAATAAATTCATAAAAAATATCAAACAGTGCGCCTAAAATAGGTACTAAATGATGCCTGACTAACGATTAAAAAACGAAGGCTCACGGTGTGCCGTAAGCCTCTGCAAGTCAAGTTAAAATCAAAAGCTTGTACAAAGAAAAGTCATTAAACGAAAAAATATATACCGACAAAAACTTTAAAAATCAAACAAAAGCTGACCTTGAAGTCGCCATTTTGTGGTATGCGGGTTTTCTAAGTAGTTGAGTCTCCGAGTCACATCTAATCTTATCATTTTAAAAATATTGCCAATACCAAATCCCGCTTCCATATAAGGTTTGTTGGGTGCAAAATCAAAAGTCAAGCTTTTCCCTTGCCTATCGGTTGGAAAACGAAATACTGAGGGGTTCATTCTCGGATTATTTGATTCATCAAGCCCACCATAAACGGCTTTGAATATTGCAAACTCGCGCCATTTTAGCTTTTTAACCACAGGGATTTTATTCAAAATAAAGCCATCAAAAGCATGTTCGGCATTGAAGGAAACGTATTTATCGCTGATAAATTCGAGATAATTCATCTGATTGTAGTCAAACTGCTCGTAACTCATCGTTTGATTGGCATTGAATACGTGCAAAGAAGGATAGGAAACACCCTTCGCGAAAATCCTTCCACCTGTCAACATAATATCTGTATGCCCAATCGGTGCAGCAAAAAAACGCTTAAAAACGTTGGCACTCAGGTTATGATAACTCGATGATTCACCCAAAGCATCCAGGTTATTACCGTAAGCATAGTTGAGCCGAAAAACAGGATATTTGTTAACTATGCGTTTTCTGGTCGTTTGTTTTTGAAAAAACTCCTCATTTGGGGCATACCGAAAGTTGATAAATGCCTCTTGCGTCCTTAGACTTGCAACGGTGACAAGGTTGCCATCGTAGCTGTTTTCACGCTGAAAATGAAGGCTGCCCGCAGGGTTCAATTGTCGTATCTGAAAGCCCACTTGATAGGTCAAGCCGCTTTCACTTTCATTGGTGTAACGAATGCCCAAAGTACGTTTATAGTACATTTTATTAAAAACACCTCGGCGAACTGAGGTCAAAATATTGTCGGCAGACCTGTTTTCAAAGTTCTGACCTGGCACCTCGACATCATTGTAGTACCATAATTTCAGCACACTTTGTGGACGACTGTTGAATCGCTCATCGTTGAATTGATACGTCAAAGCGGCGTTGTATTTCCATTTTTTATCTTTTAAACCATACGCACCATAACCCTCGATGCGCCAATGATGACTGAAACCATAAGTCGTTCGCGCACCCAAAGCAAACCGTTCACCTTCGATGGCGTTGCTGCTGAATACCGAACCCAATGAACCGAACTCGACATTGCCCTGTTTCCAATAACCTGTTGCCCAAAAATATTTGAAACCCAAAAAGGTTTGATAATCAGCCGTTTGCATCAGTTTATCGGCTTTTTTATAAATCTGTTGCTCTGTTATACTGAGGGGTGTTAATCGTTTTTCTTCCCAAAAACTTGCTTCTTGCACTGTGGCATCTACCGCTTCAATAACCACTTGAGCCCCTGCATAAACTTGAGATTGTTGTGGATTGTCGAAAACGAAATCGGTCATTAAGGTTGTTTTTTTACCCCATAAGCCGAAACCTTTTTCTCTGTCACCTAAGCCAAAATCAATCGCAACTTCATCCTGCGCCAACGTCCATGTGCTGTCAGGCAATTGTATAAATTGCTGCGAAATTTGTAATTGATTCAAAAAATTGATATTGATATATTTTGGTACGGTCATATCTACTTTGCAAATAGCATAAGTCGAATCATCGGCAATATAAAGGTGTCCTTCAAAAGTCAAATCTGCTTTTGAGCGTGGGAAAAACGCCAAATTGATACACTTTTTACCGCTTACAACGACGGTGTCCATGATATAAAACCGATAAAAACTGGGCGAAAGAGGCGACAATGGGCTTAAAAAAGGCTTTTTGAATAATAAAATTTCATTGTCATAGATATCCGCTTTGATATAAAGATGATGTAGATACTGGCTCATACCTTCGTCGTCGAACAGGCTGCCAAGGTTGGCTGTTTTTACGCCCTCAACATATTCCTTGTGCGTAGAAGGGTGTTTACGATAAAAAATATTGGACGATTTTTCACACAAGTAAGTCGGAATCAAGGCTTTTCCTTTGGCTTTTGTGGTGTCCACATCAGCAAAAAAGAAGTTGATATTACTGAGGTATTTGCTGTTTTTAAAACCTTCTCCCACGTTTGCCAAATCCAGTTCGAGCTTTTCATACTGCTTATATTGATAATAATCGTGGTTTTCAAGCCGATTTTTCGCTTTATGGGCAATAACACTGTTTATCAAATCAACTGCAGGGTTGTTCCGATTGTGGTATCGTTGTTTCTGAATGAGCACCGTTTTTAGTTCGGTTGCTACGTCTTGGAGTAAAATATTGAGCTTTTGAGATTCTCCTATTTTGACTGTTTTAATAATGGTTTTATAGCCTATGGCTGAAATTTGTAATTCAGTTATAGCCTCTGAATAAGAAAATTTGAAATAGCCATTTTCATCTGCCGTATTGCCAATAGATGTACCAACAACACTGACATTAGCAAACGAAATCGTATCGCCTTTGTGCGCACCTAAAACATAACCTTCCACAATCGTAAGCGGTTGCACTTTTTGTGCCGATGTTGTACCAACGAATTGTAGCGAAACCAAACCATATAAAAGCAATGTTATTCTAATGCTTGACAGGGCTTTGAGTGGCTGCTTGTTTTTCATTTTTTGTGCGACACCTTGAATAATCATTATTGAATAAGTTAAAATGTTTGAAAATAATGTTTTAGTTGCGACATACTGAGGGGGCCCTTTTACAAGTAAAAGCGGCTGAAATTCTGATATAAATGGTTGAAAAATGGTATTATTTCGCTTGACGATTTATCAATTATTCAACAAAGCGATTTGAATAGTCGCACCACTATTCGATAAAACAACTTTTGCCGCATCAAAGGAAGGCAGCAATAACTTAAAAGGGTGCAAATTGTTTGACACAGCAAAAGGCTCGCTCGGATAACCAATCCAATTGCGGTCAAAATTGTCATTATTATTGAGGTCGTGGTAAATAGCGATAGAATATTCGCCAACGGGTACATTTTTAAAAACCATTTGCATGTTCTCGCCCGTCGGTGCCCCTTCGATAATATCGCTGAACTGAGGGGTCAAAAAATTTGACCGATTTTGAAGTACGGCTTTGATATTGCCCTCGCGGTGCTTGACATTGCTGACATTGACGGTCAATGTGCCAGACTGAGGGGCTTGTGCCACAGCGGTTTGGTTAAATACCAAAAACGCAAAGAATAAGATGCTGATGGATTTCATGATTATTAATTTTAAAAACAAGACAATTTTGGAATGCTGAATTTTTAAAACGTTGATTTTCAAGTACTTTGCAAAATACCGTTTGTCATAATCCTAAAAGGTGTTTATCTTTGCCTAATAGTTTAATTAAAAAAAAATTTAACAATGACTAAAACAGCCATAATCGAATACAACGAAGCAGACGAAAGCCTTTTGCAATTGCTTTTTCAAAAACTGCGTGTCAAATTCAAAGAATCAATAGATGTTTTAGACGATGAAGACAACGAGTTGCTTGATGCCCTTGTTCGTTTAGAACAGTTGCCTGACAATGAGCCTTATTCTACAATTTCAACAAAAAACATACTTGCAGAACTTAAACCTGCCATTTAGAATTATAAAGTATTGTAAATCAATGCTCAAAAAATTCATCATTTCTCATTTATAATTCATCATTTATTGGGCTGCTCTTGAAGCAAATCTTCTGGATTAATCAAGGTTTGAAAAGGTAGGGCAACGGAAGTCTGAAACTGCCAATTTTTAACCTCATCAGGATATGTTTCCAAACCATAAACCAAATCTTCTTTGTTCATGCGCTCGTAAGTGCCAAAAAGCCTATCCCAAATGATTAACACATCGGCATAATTGCTGTCCGTATAAGGTTGACGATAGTGGTGATGAATGTGGTGCAAATGCGGTGTATTAAAGACCAAACCGACGTATTTATCAATCTTTTCAGGCAAAACAAAATTGGAATGGCACCAAAAATTGCAGGTAATTTGGAAAAACTGTCTAAAAAAGTAAGCCCATAGCGGCGCACCTGTCAAAAAGACCCACAACGTTGTGAAACCGAGACGCAAAACCGTTTCGCCTGGATGTTCGCGCACGGTTGTCGTTACATCACAAATGGGGTCGGAATGATGTACCAAATGGAAACGCCAAAAAAACGGCACTTTATGTGTCAACCAATGATACACCCATTCGCAAAAATCGAGTACCAAAAACGACACGATGAATATTGCCCACGGGCTTTTTATTCCCAAAAAGAACAATAATCCCCAACTATTCGCTTGATCAAAATTGATGACATTAATAAAAAAAACACCCATTGCCACCTGCACAAGCGTATCGGGCAGGATATAAAGAGCATTGTGCCACAAATGCGACCACCGATTAGGGTTTTGTTTGAACGCAACAAGCGATTCAATTTGCCAAAAAACAAGGACGACAGCAACAGCGAAAAAAAGGCGTTGCATATCAGTGACTTCAGTGAAAAAAGAGATTAAATTAGAGATTTCCATAAAAATAAATTTATTAATAGGTTTAGCATTGTTAAAATCCATTTCGTTAAGCAATCAATCGAAAAATTTGGTGTAAAGGCATAGCGATTCTTCCTGCTTGCGAAAGCAGGATATGGTAGCTAAACACTTTATATAATGGCTTTTAAAGAAAAAAAGAGTTGTAAAAATTGTCTGCCGTAAATTTTTAGGCTTACGACAGATTACTTCACGTTTGTTGCCTTTATTGCTTAATTAAAGTTGCGTCGTTTTTTACTGGTTGTTAAATCTAATACATACTAACCTTTGAGGTCAAAAGTGATTTTTCTCACCCTAAATCAAAACTAATATGTGTTAATTATGTGTCTGTTTGAAAACTTATATAAGGATATACAAGCCCTGTTTTGATTACGTGGGTTTGGTATAAAAAAAAAAATTCTTCACGGGGATTTCTGAAATAAAAAACAGAAAGCCGAACCTATGTTGACTTTCTGTTTTGACTGTTTTATCGCTGAAAGGTCGGCTTTTGAACCAACTCAATCATTTTTCTTCTTTTCATTAAAAACGATACAAAATTGCCCCTTTCAATTGCCAAAGTGGGCGAAATTGAGGTGAATTAAGCAATTTAACATCGTAACTACTTTCCGCTTGCGCTTTTATTCTTCTATAAATCGGATATTCTGCACCCGCACGGAAACGCAAAAAAGGTGTTTGGAAAGTATCTTCGTTCCTATCTTTATACAGATAGACATCGCTCCTTTTTTTGAGTGATTGAAACTGATACTCAAATTTTTCTTCCAATTTCGTCTGCCCAAAAACACTCAAACCAACGAATGGTTTGAGCCGTTTGGGACTCAAAGCATATTCTAATCCGAGCGAATAATGCCAATACGGTTGCTCAACGCCCACTTGCTTTAGTACATAGTTTTTAGCTGGCGGGTTTATTGTTGGAACATCATCATCATCTAAAATTTCATCTATCGCATATTTCAATGATAGGAATTGAGCCTCTGCCACTATTTTAAAGCGGTCATTTAACAAAATGCCTGCACGACCACTAATAGTGTATGCATCTTGTTGAATAATATTTTTACCCCCTAAAATAACCGCACCCGCCGAAACACCTATTTCAAACCGTGGGGTTTTTATAGGTTTTATAATGGGCATGGCTGCCTTTTCTGCTAAATTCTCTTTCTTTTCTTGCTTAGTTTCCTCTACTTTTTCGTCTTTTTTACTGAGGGGGGCTATTATTGCCACCATCTCCGATTGTTTTTCGTTATTTGTTTGAGTTGAATCTGTACGTTTATTTACTAAACCACCATTTATATTTTCTTTTTCCGTCAAAACGGTATTTTTTTCAATCTTTTCCACCGTTTTTGTGGTATTATCCGCTGTATTTTCAGACATTCCTGCCGGTTGTACAGAGCCTTCTACTACCCTATCGCCAACCGCTGATGCTGGTGTCAATTCAAGATTTGAAATAGCCGTTTGTTCTGCTCCTTTCTTTGAATCCATCAAAGCATCTTGTTTGTTTTGAGCCATTTCAAACAACTCACGCTTTACGATAACCGTCTGAAAAACCGTATCGTAACGTTTAACAACAACGGGGTGATAAACCGTCTCCGTTTGAACAACCGACGGTGCTGCTGCCTTCTCCTTTGATACTGAGGGGGCCTGAGGAATGGACTGTTTTTCCAATCGCAAAGTCTTAACCTCATTTGTCAAGTCTTGAATATTGCGTTGTGCATCACGCAAAGCCCAAGCCCCCGCACCAAAAAGCCCGAGCAAAACCAGCAGCGGAAAGGCTAACAAAGCCCAACGCCTTTTCTGTTTTCTATCAGAAAGGTAAGTATCAAGGCGACCTTCCATTTTTTCCCATTTTTCTTCCGAAAAAGGAAAGTCTTTGCCCGCTTTCAGTTTATCACCAAAAATTCTGTCAAAGTTCTCTTCATTCATCGCTTTATCCTATTGGATTGTGAAACCATAATTTGTAATTTTTGTCGCGCAACCTTCAAATTTGAGCGCGACGTACCTTCTGAAATACCCAACATGGCAGCTATTTCTATATGTGAATACCCTTCAATTACAGCTAAATTGAACGCAGCCCGATAAGAGGGCGGCAGTTTGCGAACCAAGATAATGAGTTCATCAGCCGACATTTGTGTTATTATATCTTCACTACTCGAAAGGTTGTAATGTTGTGGCAAGTCAATTTCAGAAATTAAAGGCTTATTTTGGTATTTTTTTAAATAATTAATTGATGACCTAACAACTATCGTGTGCAACCACCCGACAAATGACAATGTTGAATCATACATATCAATTTTCGTAAAAATGCGCAAAAAAGCATCGTTTAACATCTCTTCCGCCTCTTCTTCGTTTTGGGCATAACGGTTACACACGTTCATACCGTAGCGATAAAACTGCCGATATAACGCTTTCTGACTCAATCGGTTACCTTTTTGGCAACCAACTATAATATCCTGTAAGCCCTCTTTTGTCATCAAATTTCCGTTATACTGACCTAAATATATACAATGTTTTCATCTAAAACGTGGGTTCGCTGCTATTTTTTATTTCGTTTTTTTTTAAACCTGATTTTCATATTGAACCGACTTTAAAATATCCGACATATATTCTGCTTGAATTTGCTGTATTTCCAATAGTTTTTGCCCTTGATAGTTTATTAAATGGTCAATCTTTTCATGCAATATCCTTATTTCAACTTCAGCTTTTAGGTTCGTTTTATAGTCGCGGTGCGCCCGCAAACGGTCTTTTTCCGATTGTCGGTTTTGACTCATCATAATGATAGGTGCTTGAATCGCAGCCAAACAAAGCAATTTTGTCCGAAAGTCTCTGACCAAACGTCAAAGTCACCTGCCCTTTTTCTAAAAGTTGATTAGACAGGATTTCGTGGTCGGTCAAACTCTTGATGATTTGTTTTTCAAGCGCGGTCGTCTCGTCGTTGTCGCTGTTGATAATCTGTTCAATATATTGTTGCCGATATTGATTCAGACTTTCAACAGAAATATATGCCCCCTCAGTAAAATCGGGAAAATCCTTCTTTATCAAACTGAATATTGGTCCCCGAACGGCTACTCTCGAACCTCTTCTGATCTGCAAATTTTCTTAGAAATTGCACAAACGATGTTTTCCATTTTAGTCCTATTGCTTTTATTTGAAACTATGAAAAATGATGTAATTTTAGTGATTTGCATTAAGGTCATCCTATTTTTTCTTTTTTTTGCTTAAAATATCCAAATATGAATGATTTACTCAACGACATCAAAAAGCTTAAAAACATAGCCGACCTTGGTTTATTATATGCCAATGACGAATATGACCGCGAACGATATACCGAACTGCACGCCATCAGCCTCAACTTAATGAGCCGCTTAACTGATACCCCCCTCAGTAAAATGACCGATTTTTACGCACCCATTACCGACTACCCTACCCCAAAAGTCGATATTCGGGCTTTGGTTTTAAATAGGGACAACCAAATCCTCCTTGCACAAGAGCGTTCTGACGGTCGGTGGTCATTGCCCGGTGGCTGGGCGGATATTGGCTTGACCGCCCGTGAAGTTGCAGCCAAAGAAGTGCTTGAAGAAACTGGTTTAACCGTCTCCCCTACTCGATTATTAGCCATTTTTGATAAAAAATGTCACCCACATCCGCCACAAGCCTATTACGTCTATAAATTCGTCATCCTCTGTTCCTTTATTTCAGGTGATTTACGACCTGCCCACGACATTCTCGATGCGCGTTATTTTAATATAAACGACTTGCCCCCACTTTCTGAAAACCGTATCCTAAAATCGCAGATTGAATTGGTCTTTCAAAAAGCTCAGTTCAATGACCTTGAAACTTACTTCGATTAGTTTTTTTAACACCTTAATAGTTGCTGTATGCTGCTGCATGCTGCTGTATGCTGCTGTATGCTGCTGTATGCTGCTGTATGCTGCTGTATGCTGCTGTATGCTGCTGTATGCTGCTGTATGCTGCTGTATGCTGC
>JANLQI010000490.1:0-2283 GCA_031367705.1 Saprospiraceae bacterium
GTTAACAATTTTTCAAGCTTCGTGGAAGCCAAAGGAAAGGTAAATCCTAACAAATATCGGGCTTACGGCTATAAACCGCCCATCAATTTATGGGATGAATTATTATCGGGCATCCGAGCCTTGAAACTTAGGTTTGGCAAGCCGCCTAAAAATTCATCGGCTGAAAAGCAATTACAGTTGGGGTTGAATAAAAATACCACGCTATCGCCAAAAAAAACGGAGGGAGAAAAATTAAGAATATAACTATTGCATAAATCATAACAACATGAAAAAAATAAAAGTAGCCGTCAATGGATACGGTGTAATCGGAAAACGGGTGGCTGATGCCGTTCAACGACAAGAAGATATGGAGCTTGTAGGCGTTTGTGATGTCATTTCAGATTGGCGAATAAAAATAGCAGTGAAAAAAAATTATCCTGTTTATGCTTTTGACAGCCATTTTCAGGAACAAATGACGGAAAATAACATAGCCATAGAGGGGACATTAGCCGAACTCATAAAAATGTGTGATATAATAGTGGATTGCACACCTAAAAAAATTGCGGCTCAAAACATTGAATTATATAAAAAAGTGGGCTTAAAATTCATTGTTCAAGGGGGTGAAAAACATGAAACAACAGGTCATTCATTTAGTGCAGAAAATAATTACGCAACCGCTTTGGGGCTTCAATCAACAAGAGTTGTCTCATGCAATACAACGTCAATTGTTAGAACATTGACCGCCCTCAAAAACGCGGGTTTATTGGGTAAAGCAAGAGGTACATTACTGCGTCGAGCCACTGACCCGTGGGAAAGTCACCTCAATGGTATCATGAATACCCTTGTGCCAGAACAAGACATTCCGAGCCATCAAGGTCCTGATGCCCAAACCGTTGACCCTTCTTTGGATGTGATAACGGCTGCCGTAAAAGTACCTGAAACATTGAGCCATTTGCACTATTGGAATGTGCAACTCACTAAAAAAGCAACGAAAGAAGAAGTTTTGGCAGCTTTTGGCACATCGAGCCGCACAGCATTTATTGATTACGCCGACGGGCTTTCTGCCAACAACACGGTTAAGGAATTAATGCTCTCGCTCAATCGTCCTTACGGCGATATGTACGAGGTCGCCTTATGGCAGGATATGCTAAAAGTGGTAGGAGATGAATTGTTTTATGCCTATATAGTTGACAATCAGGCTATTGTCATCCCTGAGACCATAGATGCTATTCGGGCTTTGACAGGTATTGAAAAACACGCTGAAACCTCAATTCGAAAAACAAATGAGAGTTTAGGGATTATGCACGGAAGGTTTATATAAAAATTGAAAAAAATGAATCACATCAGCATTAACAAATTGGGATTGGCATTCGGTTTAACAAGTGCATTGCTATACTTTGGTTGTGCAATGGTTATGCTTTTATTAGGTCATGAAAAAACGGTCATGTTTTTCAACATCTTGCTACATGGCTTAGATGTCTCCTCTATCATCAGAATGAATGTATCAGCTGTTGAAGAATTATTAGGGCTGATACTGACATTCATTATTAGTTGGCTAATCGGTGCTTGCATTGCAGCTATTTACAATGTTTCATTCAATAGTAAATCTTAATTCCGTTATAAGTCATTGAGCAAATGAATAATTTAAAACCTATAATTTTTTTATTTCCAGTCATCGCTTTGATTTTAATTGCGATACTGTATATCTCTTTACGAAAAAAAGCGACTAATAGGAGCGCATTCAATAGCTTAATTTTGATGATAACTGTTTTTGCATTCTTTTTAAATCTTATATGGGAATTATTGCAAATGCCGCTTTATGATAGTGCTTCTTTTACCATAAATCACATAACATATTGTGCATTAGGTTCAGTTGCAGACGCTATTATGGTGCTACTTCTGTACTTCGGTTTTGCTTTAATATTCAAAACGCCTTTTTGGATACACCCATTAAAAGGACAAAGAATCGTTATTCTGGTTTTTACGGGTGGCATAGGTGCAGCTTTATCCGAAATGCGCCATTTATCGTTAGGAAATTGGGCTTATTCCGATTTAATGCCCCTTATTCCCATAATAAATGTTGGAATATCACCTGTATTGCAATTTATGATACTACCCGTATTTATCTATATTTTAAGTTTTTATTACTTGAAAATTATTAACACTAAAAACCTTAATTTAGAATAGTTCAAAGTTTGAAAACCAAGCATAATCATAAGTCTTTGGCTAATAGTTATGCTTTTCAATAATCAATAATGAAATTCTTAAAGTGGCTTTTCAAAAAGCTATTCATCAAAAAATGTT
>JANLQI010000508.1:0-2001 GCA_031367705.1 Saprospiraceae bacterium
CACATTTTCTTTTGATTTTGGAAAATGTGTATGTATGTCAATAAAAGGTATCATGCGGTAAAAACGATATTTTTGTCGAAAAATGATAATTTTAAAATGAAACTCCTCAATTTCGCTTTTCTAACTAATCAATAAAATCTTTTTAACCTGCCTAAATCAGTGATTAATGACTATTAACGAAAAACTTAAAGCGATACGCAATCTATTGATAACCAATGAATTAGATGCGTATATTATCCCTTCAAGCGACCCGCATCAATCTGAATATCCCGCTGCCTTGTGGCAGTCACGGGCTTGGGTTTCAGGTTTTACGGGTTCGGCGGGTTATGTAACAATCACACAATCAACGGCTTATGTGTGGACGGACGGACGCTATTTTTTGCAATGCGAAACGGAAACCAAAGATTCTGAATTTGAATTGAAAAAACAAATCCAGCAAGGTGCACCTGAACATGTGGGCTGGTTGGCTGAAAACTTGCCCGAAAACAGTCGGGTGGGTTGCGACAGTGCTTTGTTTTCAGTCGGACAAGTGCGGAGTATGGAAAAAATGTTTGACAAGAAAAATATTCACCTCGTGACGGATGCCGATTTGATTTCACCGATTTGGAAAGACCGTCCGTCATTGCCAAAAGCAGAAATTTTTGAGCATGATACCGTCTTTGCAGGTAAATCACGGGCAGATAAACTCACGGATATTCGCGCCAAAATGAAAACGAAAGGCGCTGATTTTCATTTAGTTACGACATTGGATGATATTGGTTGGACGCTCAATTTACGTGGTTCGGACGTGGCTTGCAACCCTGTTTTTGTCGCTTATTTGGTGATAGGTATGGAGCGTTGCGATTTATTTATTGAATCGTCAAAAGTACCTGCCGATATAAAAACGGCATTGAATAATGATGGCGTTATCATCAGACCGTATGCCATGGTCAGTGAATTTTTATCGCAACTTGATGAAAATCAGGCAATTACGATTGACTCGGACAATATTAATTTCAAATTATTTAGCTTATTAGACCGCGTTCATGTCATTGAAGGCGAGACGTTTTCAATACTGATGAAAGCCGTAAAAAATGAAACGGAACAACGGTTGATACGTGAAGTCATGGTCAAAGACGGTGTGGCATTAACAAAAGCGTTTATGTGGTTAGAAAAAACGCTGTTGGAACGCACGGTGAGGGAGTACGAAATGGCTTCCATGCTCGCACAATACCGCAGCGACCAAGCGCATTATTTTGGAGAAAGTTTTGATGCCATTATCGGTTACAACGGCAATGGCGCGGTTATTCACTACCATCCCGACCCGCATCATTCGGCAGAAATAGAGCAAAAAGGCATTTTATTGCTTGATTCTGGTGGTCAATACGCCGACGGAACGACGGATATTACACGTACTATATCATTGGACGGCGCGCCGACAGATGAACAACGCCAAAATTATACGGCTGTACTGAGGGGCCATATGGCGATTGCTCAAATGAAATTTCCTGAAGGGACAAAAGGCATTCAGATGGATATTTTGGCGCGGCAATTTTTGTGGCAATTGGGTTTGAATTTTGGTCATGGCACAGGTCATGGTGTGGGCTTTTTTATGAATGTGCATGAGCCACCTCAAGGCATCGTGGGCGTTATCAATCCACGCGGCACAACGGTGCATCAATTGGGCATGTTGACATCCAATGAACCTGGATTTTATAAAGAAGGGGAGTACGGAATTCGCATTGAAAACTTGGTTTTGGTGGTTGAAGACCAAGAGACAGCCTTTGGTAAATTCTATAAATTTGATACGGTTACATTGTTTCCAATTGATACTAATTTGATTGATTTATCTGTTTTGACACCTTCTGAACGTGAGTGGTTAAATGATTATCACACACAGGTTTATGCTCAATTGACACCTTTTTTAAATGATTTAGAAAGAGTTTGGTTGAAAGAAAAGTGTAAGAAGGTTTAGTGCGAACAAGGTATAGTAGATGGAAATTGAAAAGGGTTTTACTTTTT
>JANLQI010000531.1:0-7651 GCA_031367705.1 Saprospiraceae bacterium
TGCCCTTGAAAAAAAGACAAACTATGCTTGGTTGAACACCTTAAAAGAGACGGTGAGCGAACCGATGTTTATCCTTTTGGTGGCGTGTTCCGTCATTTACTTCTCCCTCGGCGAACTGTCGGAGGGCTTTTTTATGTTGGGGGCAATCATATTGGTCTCTGCCATTTCCTTTTATCAAGAGTCCAAAAGTAAACAGGCTTTGGAAGCCCTAAAAGCCTATACCGAGCCGTCGGCAACCGTCATTCGGAACAATGAAGTCATTGAAGTTTTGTCAGAAGACATCGTTATCGGCGATTTTGCCATCGTTTCCGAAGGCGAATTATTCCCTGCCGATGGTCGGATTGTTCAAATCAATGATTTTTCTGTCAACGAATCCATTCTCACAGGCGAGGCGTTTGCGGTGTTTAAAGATGTGAATGCACCCGACAACAATCAAGTGTATCAAGGTACTATGGCACAGTCTGGCCAATGTATTTTTGAAGTGGCAGGCATCGGTTCAGCAACCCGATTGAGTCTAATTGGTGCATCTTTGGACAATATAGACACCCAAAAAACACCTTTACAAATCCAAATTGACAGTTTTGTTAAAAAAATGGCGGCAGTAGGTGCGGTCATCTTTCTCATCATTTGGGGCATCAATTATTACCAAACAGCAGACGTTTTGCAAAGCCTTTTGAAAGGTCTTACTATCGCTATGTCTGTTCTGCCCGAAGAAATCCCCGTCGCTTTTGCGTCTTTTATGGCACTCGGTGCTTGGCGTTTGATGAAAACGGGCATCATTGTGAAACAAACACAAACCGTTGAGGCATTGGGTTCTGCCACCGTCATTTGTACCGACAAAACAGGGACAATTACGGAGAACAAAATGGCTTTATTTCAAATTTATGTACATGAAACAAAGGCTGTTTTGAAAGAAAATAGTTGGCAAACACACCCCTCAGTAAAAGTGATAAAAACAGCCATGTTTGCCAGTGAATCGCTGCCTTTTGACCCCATGGAAAAAGCCTTGCATGGGGCTTACGAAACCCTTGTTCCGAAAGATGAACGCCCCGACTTTAAGATGATTCACGAATATCCATTATCAGGTAAACCGCCCATGATGACGCATGTTTTTGAAAATACTGAGGGGGTACGCATCATCGCTTGCAAGGGCGCACCCGAAGCATTATTGGCACATTCAAGGCTTTCTACCACCGAAAAAGAAGACATTAACAAGCAAATAGCCGCTTTTGCAGCCGATGGTTTGCGGGTCTTAGGTGTCGGTGTAGCCGATTTTGAAGGCAATGATTTTCCAAAAGAACAGCAATCTTTCACCTTTACATTTTTAGGTTTGGTCGGTTTTTATGACCCACCTAAACACAATATTGCACACGTTTTCCAACAGTTTTATGATGCTGGTATTCAAGTAAAAATTATCACAGGGGACAATCCTTTGACAACTTTGGCGATTGCCAAACAAGCCCATTTTAAAGACCCAAATGCAACACAAAACGGTGTCCTTCAAACCGTTACAGGCGAGGAATTGATGTCACTCAATGAAACCGATAGAGCTGAAAAGATTACCAAAACAAGCATTTTTACCCGTATGTTTCCAGAAGCCAAACTCGATATTATCAACACCTTAAAAAGCCAAAACCAGATTGTCGGCATGACAGGCGACGGTGTCAACGATGGTCCCGCCCTCAAAGCCGCACACATTGGTATTGCGATGGGCAAACGGGGTTCAGAAATTGCCAAACAAGCTGCTTCTTTGATATTGATGGACGATGACATCGGTAAAATGATAGATGCCGTGGCGATGGGTCGAAAGATTTACAACAACCTTAAAAAAGCGATTCAATACATCATTTCCATCCACATTCCCATCATTTTGACAGTGGCTTTGCCGCTTATTTTAGGTTGGGTTTATCCTGCTATTTTCACGCCTGTTCACGTCATTTTCCTTGAGTTGATTATGGGTCCCACCTGTTCCATTGTTTATGAAAATGAACCATTGGAAAAGAACAGTATGCAGCAACCGCCACGCCCTATGACGACAACTTTTCTCAATTTTAAAGAGTTGTCTATCAGCATCTTACAAGGTTTAATCATTACTGCTGGCACTTTGCTGTCTTATGATTATGCCGTTCAAAATGGCTTCAATGAAGACCTGACACGTACCATGGTTTTCACCACATTGGTCATTGCCAACGTCTTTTTGACCTTGGTCAATCGCTCTTTTTACTATTCCGTTTGGACAAGTTTCTCTTATAAAAACAATTTAATTGTCGGTGTTATCAGTATTTCTATTGCATTGCTTTTGTCAATGATATATGTACCGACATTTGCTCTATTTTTTAAATTATCACCACTATCCCTTCAACAATTCGGTATGGCATCTTTGATTGGTTTTGCATCAGTTATCTGGTTTGAAGGCTACAAGTGGTATAAAAGAAGTATGAAATATGAAATATGAAATATGAAATATGAAAATAGTTCATACTACCTTATAACTTACTCATTTCTAATTAGGCGTGAAACAAAAATAAAATACCCGTTTTTAGCGGTTATTCCCAATGTTAAGCGGATATATTATTTTTGTATGTCCCCATAAAGCCCAGAGGGCTGGCACTGTTTATAGAATTACCCATTAAGTCATTTTTTTAGGTGCGTAGCACCGTCACCTCTCAATCGGGGTCGGTGCTACGCACCTTAGGGAATAATTCATCTATTTTTCTATAAACGGTTTCAGTCCTAACGGACTTTTTAGGCGTGAAACAAAAATAAAATACCCGTTTTTAGCGGTTATTCCTAATGAAAGCGGGTATCTTATTTTTTGTATGCCCCCTTACTTATTTCTACCTTAGTAAACTGAATTTAATAAGTTTGTTAAAAAAAAAAATCATATTTCATATTTCATACTTCATATTTCATATATAAAAACTTATGTCAAAAACAGTTACAGCGCAAGAAGCGATTGCGCACATAGATTCAGGCAGCCACATCTTTATTCACAGCGTCGCGGCTGCGCCACATTATTTGATAAATACATTGATGAATCGGGCATCGGAACTGTCTGATATTCATTTATACCATCTTCATACTGAGGGGGGGGCGCCTTATGTTGAACCGCAATATGTGAACACTTTTCACTTACATTCTTTCTTTATTGGGGCAAATGTCCGCAAAGCGACACAAGAAGGGCGGGCGGATTATATCCCTGTTTTTTTAAGTGAAATCCCTGTTTTGATTCGCAAAAAATTCATTCCGATTAATGTCGCTTTGATTTCTGTCTCAAAACCTGATAAAAATGGTTATGTGTCGTTGGGTACGTCGGTTGATGCGACGTTTGCAGCCGTCCAAACGGCAGATTTAGTGATTGCACAAGTCAATCGTTTCATGCCGCGCACCTTTGGCGATGCGACTTTGCACACCAATGAGATTACTTATTTGGTCGAGCATGATGCACCACTGCCTGTGATGACTTTTGCGCCGCCGACAGAGATTGAGAAAAAAATAGGTCATTTCATCGCAGAATTAGTACCTGACGGCGCGACACTGCAAATGGGTATTGGCTCAATTCCGAATGCCGTTTTGTCGAATTTGATGAATCATAAAAACTTAGGCATTCATTCCGAAATGTTTTCAGACGGTTTATTGCCTTTATTGGAACAAGGCATTGTCAACAACAGAATGAAGAAAATACTGAGGGGTCGCACCGTCGCTACTTTTGTCATGGGTTCACAAAAAATGTATGATTTCCTTGACGACAACCCTGGTGTGGTGATGCGCGAAGTGAATTTTGTCAATAATCCCGACATTATTGGACAAAATGACAAAGTTGTGGCTATCAACAGCGCCATCGAAATAGACTTAACAGGACAAGTTTGTTCCGACTCCATCGGCACACGCATGTACTCTGGCGTGGGTGGACAAATTGACTTTTTAATGGGCGCTTCAAAATCCGAAGGAGGTATTCCCATCATCGCCATGTCTTCGCGTACAGTAAAAGGGTTGTCTAAAATTGTTCCGACACTGAAACCAGGCGCGGGTGTCGTTTCCACACGCGCCAATATGCACTACATCGTAACCGAATATGGCGCAGTCGATTTATATGGTAAAAGCCTAAAAGAACGGGCAAAAGCACTCATCAGCATAGCACATCCAGATGACCGAGAGATGCTTGAAAAAGCGGCTTTTGAGCGTTGGAATGGGTATTTTTAGTATGTCGTGAGCGAATAAATGGTTACACCTTTGACAAAGGTCACTGCTGACCTTAACGGGCATCACTATTTTTGTTCCTTTATTTTCCGAAATTTGGTGATATTTTAAATAACTAATACATCAAAAAGAAATGAACAAACTGATCAGACCATTCAGCAGCATTGGCATTGAAGACGTGCCTTTAGTGGGCGGTAAAAACGCCTCTCTCGGCGAAATGTTTAACAAATTAGCACACAAAGGTGTGCCTGTACCCGATGGATTTGCGACAACAGCCGAGGCGTTTCGCAATTTTTTAAGCACAAACCACGTGACAGAGCCCCTCAGTAAATTACTCATAAGTCTCGACAGAAAGACTTATCACAACCTCAAAGACATCGGCAAAAAAGCCCGAACGCTCATCTTGAATGCAAAAATGCCTGACGATTTATCCAAAGCCATTATTGAGAACTATAAGACACTGTGTAAAGACAACTATTTCCCCGTCGCTGTCCGCAGCAGTGCCACGGCAGAGGATTTGCCAACCGCAAGTTTTGCAGGACAACATGAATCTTACTTGAATATCGAAGGCGAAACGGCTCTTTTAGATGCTGTTCACCGTTGTTTTGCTTCGCTTTATACCGACCGTGCCATCAAATACCGTGAAGACAATGGCTTTGAGCATGATAAAGTTGCGCTGTCCGTGGGCGTTCAAAAGATGGTGCACTCCGACAAAGGCAGTGCGGGCATCGGTTTCAGCCTTGAACCAGAATCGGGTTTTAGAGATATTATTCACATAACCGGCGTTTGGGGTTTGGGTGAAAACATCGTTCAAGGTGCGGTGACACCCGACGAGTTTTATGTTTTCAAACCCACACTCAAAGCGGGGAAACAGGCAATTATCCAGAAGAAATTGGGCGAAAAAGCGATGACGATGATTTACAGCGACAATGCCGATGAGCCGACAATCAATATTGACACCCCCTCAGTAAAAAGGGAACAATACACCCTTTCCGATGCCGAAGTCTTGAAATTGGCGCAGTGGACGCTCATTATCGAGCAACATTACGACAAACCAATGGATTTGGAATGGGCAAAAGATGGTATCACGAACGAATTATTCATTGTTCAAGCCCGCCCTGAAACCGTTCGTAGCCGTGAGGATCCTTTGAAAATGGTGGAGTATAAATTGCTGGAAAAAGGCAATGTCTTAGTCAAAGGCGATGCCATTGGCAGCAAAATAGCTGTTGGAACGGCGCGTATTTTGAAATCCCCGAAAGAAGCGCATAAATTAAATCAAGGTGAAATCATCATTACGGACATCACAAGTCCCGATTGGGATCCCATTTTGCACAGAGCGTCTGCCATCATCACCAATAAAGGTGGACGGACGAGCCATGCGTCTATTGTGGCACGTGAGTTGGGCGTTCCCGCCATCGTCGGTGCGGAAGGTGCAACGACACATATTAAAGACGGACAACACATTACCGTCTCCTGTTGCGAAGGCAAAACGGGTTTTGTTTATGACAATATCGTAGCTTATGAAGAAAGAGAATTGGATTTTACAGACATCAAAATGCCGCAACGTACAGAAGCAAAGTTGATTTTAGGCGACCCTGACAAAGCTTTCAAACTGTCTTTTTATCCCAATAGTGGTGTGGGTTTGATGCGTATTGAGTTCATTATCACGCATTTTATACAAGTGCATCCAATGGCTTTGGTCAAATTTGACAGTTTGACCGACCCCTCAGTAAAAAAGCAAATTGAAGTCTTAACACATCATTATCCCGATAAAAAAAAGTATTTTAGTCATAAGCTCGCCCAAGGTATCGCCACCATTGCCGCTGCATTTTATCCAAAAGAAGTGATTGTTCGGATGAGCGATTTTAAAACAAATGAATATGCCAATCTCATCGGCGGCAAAGATTTTGAACCCAAAGAGGAGAACCCGATGCTCGGTTTTAGAGGTGCATCGCGATACTATAACGACTTGTATAAAGATGGATTTAAATTGGAATGTGATGCCATCAAACAGGTGCGCAACGACATGGGTTTGACCAATGTAAAAGTGATGATTCCTTTTTGTCGCACCGTCGAAGAAGGTCGGAAAGTCATTCAAGTGATGCGGGGAAACGGCTTGAAACAAGGTGAAAATGGCTTAGAAATATACGTCATGGCTGAAATACCGAGCAATGTGATACTCGCCGAAGAGTTTGCAGAAGTGTTCGATGGTTTTTCTATTGGTTCTAATGATTTGACGCAATTGACATTGGGTATTGACCGCGATTCTGCGATTATCAGCGACTTGTTCAACGAACAAAATGCGGCGGTAAAGGAGATGTTTGCGAGCGTTATCCGCAAAGCTAAAAAGGTGGGTGCTAAAATCGGTTTGTGCGGACAAGCACCCAGCGATTTCCCTGAATTCGCCCAGTTTTTAGTCGAACAAGGCATTGATAGCATTTCGTTTAATCAAGATGCACTCTTGAAAGGCATTGAAAATATATGCGCGGCGGAAGAGAAACAAGTCGTTGAGCACGCATACGTATAATAGCGCGTTAAAAATACACCAAATCCACTTTATAAACGGCTGTTTTTCAATTAATTAACTTGCACCCAGTTTCAAACTGGGCGCAAGTTTCCGTTCGTTATAACCTCATCTGCCAATCTTAAAGTGCCACACCACCATTAACCCCAATCACTTGACCATTGATATAAGACGCTTCATCGGATGCTAAAAACAAGTAGGTGTAAGCAATGTCCTCTGGCAGACCCGCCCGACGTGCAGGAATGGCTCTGATTTGTTGCTCCCGTATTTCCGCTGGAATCGCATCGGTCATATCGGTTAGGATAAACCCAGGCGCAACGGCATTGGCGGTGATGCCTTTTGACCCCAATTCTTTAGCCCACGTGCGGCACATCGCTATCAAACCCGCTTTGGCTGCTGCATAATTGGTTTGTCCAAATGCACCATGCACGCCGACGATGGAAGATGTACATATAATACGTCCATAATTCCGCATAACCATGTGCGGCGCAACGGCTTTGGTGCAGTTGAAAACACCTGTTAAATTGACATCAATGACTTGTTGCCATTCGTCGTGGCTCATTTTCAAAAAAGACTTGTCGCGGGTGATGCCTGCATTGTTGATGATGATGTCAATTTTGCCATATTTGTCTACGATACTTTGCGCCGACGCTTCGAGTGTGGGTACGTCAGTGACGCTTATTTTCTGAAATTCGGCATTAAAACCCGCCAAACGCAAGTCGGCAGCCGTTTTTTCGCCTTCGTCAAGCATATCCCAAATGATAACGGTTGCGCCTTCTTTTGTGAAAATTTCAGCAGTTGCTTTGCCGATGCCTCTTGCGCCACCTGTGATGATGGCTACTTTGTCTTTTAATCGCATGTTGATGATTTTTTATGATTTTTTAGACCACTGATTGGACTGATGCGACTGGTTTACGCTGATTTTTT
>JANLQI010000062.1:0-10965 GCA_031367705.1 Saprospiraceae bacterium
CAACTCGGTCTTTTTGAAAATCCTTATACCGACCCTGACGAAGCAAAACGGGTCATCGGCAGCGATGCAAACCGCAAACTCGCTTACAAAGCCGCCGCAGAGTCTATGGTGTTGTTGAAAAATGAAAACAATATCCTACCGCTACAAAAAGGTAAATATAAACGCATCGCCATCGTCGGACCAAACGCTGACCGTTGCATTTTGGGCGGCTATGCCAATGAGCCGAAACAACGCATCACGCCTTTGCAAGCCTTAAAAAAGAAGTTCGGCAACGATGTAGAACTCATTTATACTGAGGGGGTGCGTTTGACCGATGCGGGCGATTGGTTTTCAGATACAAAAGACGTGAAAGCTACGCCGCACGAAGCCAATGTGCCACGTATGAAAGAAGCCATCGAAAAATGTCAAAACGCAGATATTATCCTCTATTTTGGTGGCTCAAACGAAGCCGTTTTCCGTGAAGGTTGGGCAAATAACCACTTAGGTGACTTGACCGATATTGACCTTTTTGGCGACCAAAACGAATTGATTTTGGCATTAAAAAAATTGAATAAACCGATGGTCGGTTTTGTTTTTTCAGGACCACCACTCGCTTGTAATGTCTTGAATGACAATGCCCAAGCCCTCGTTCAGTGCTGGTATTTGGGTCAAGAAACAGGCGATGCCGTTGCAGATTTAATTGTTGGGAATATTGTTCCTTCTGGCAAATTGCCGATTACGATACCGCGTTCTGTGGGTCATATTCCAGCGTATTACAGCTACAAACCGTCCGCCCGTCGGGGCTATGCTTTTGGCGACGCATCGGCTTTGTATCCGTTCGGACATGGTCTGTCTTATACCACTTTTGAATATTCGACCCCCTCAGTATCGAAGGCACAAATAGGCAAAAATGAGTCGTTTACGGTGTCTGTTTCGGTCAAAAATACAGGCGACCGAGAAGGTGCAGAAGTTGTACAACTATACATTCACGACCTCGTTTCAAGCCTGACACGTCCTGTAAAAGAGTTGAAAGATTTTAAAAAAATCAATTTAAAAGCAGGTGAAAGTCAAATGGTTACATTCACTATTACGCCCGATAAATTGAGTTTTTATAACAGAGATATGAAAAAAATAGTGGAAGCAGGAGAATTTGAGATTATGGTGGGGACTTCTTCGGCGGTGAATCAGATGGTGAAAGTGAATGTGGTTGATTAAAAACGACTCATGCAGCAGAAGGAATTGGATGTGTACGAATTTTTGCTAAACGAACAAGACGTTCTAAGACAATAAAGTGCTCTAATTCATCTTTTTCTTTTGAATTAAGCTCTTTTTCTTTTGATTTTTCAATCAAAAGCTCTAAACGCTCTTGCATTTCAGGCGTGGCACGTAAAGCAGATACTTGAATTGGGTCAAGTCGTGCAATTAAATCAGCAATTTGGTCAAAGACACTATAAATTGTCATGTTTTATTTTAAAATTTGATGATTTAAAATTTAAATTTTCAACAAAAATAACCATTTTAAAGAGAAATACAAGCGACAATATGAAATATCTACTCGGCTACGACATCGGCAGTTCATCTGCAAAAGTGAGTTTATTGGAAGCAGAAACGGGCAAAACCGTTGCTTCTGCCACTTCACCATCGTCTGAAATGGCTATGTCTGCACCCAAATCGGGTTGGGCAGAGCAATCGCCCGATATGTGGTGGCAAGAAGCTGTCAACGCCACATCAAAACTGAGGGGGTCATTTTCTTTTGATAAAAAAGAAGTCGGTGCAATCGGTATTTCCTACCAAATGCACGGTTTGGTTTTGGTGGATAAAAACCAAAATGCCTTGCGTTCCTCTATTATATGGTGTGACAGTCGTGCCGTCGAGATAGGAGAGAAGGCGTTTCGAGATTTAGGCGAGGCCTTTTGCTTAGAAAACTACCTCAATTCACCCGCCAATTTCACTGCCTCAAAACTGCGTTGGGTCATTGAAAATGAGCCTAAAATTTGGGAACAAACAGACAAAATGATGTTGCCCGGTGATTTTATCGCTATGAAGATGTCGGGTGATATTCGCACAACCGCAAGCGGTTTATCAGAAGGTATTTTTTGGAATTTTAAAAAACGCGGTATTGCTCATTCATTGCTCAAAAACTATGGTATTAGGGATGCGGTTATTCCTGAACGTGTAGAAACCTTTGGCAATCAAGGCTTTATGTCCGAAAAGGCAGCAGCAGAATTAGGCTTGCAAGCGGGTACACCAATAACGTATCGTGCGGGCGACCAACCGAATAATGCGTTCAGCCTCAATGTTTTAAACCCTGGTGAAATCGCTGCAACAGCAGGAACATCTGGCGTGGTCTATGGCATTTCTGACCAAAATGATTATGATGAAAAAAGCCGTGTGAATACGTTTGCACACGTTAATGATACAGAAACCGCAAGGCGCAACGGTGTTTTGTTGTGCATCAACGGCACAGGCATTCTCAATTCATGGTTGAGACGCATGACTGGCGGTATGGATTATGCCGAAATGAACGCAGAAGCGGCTAAAATTGCCCCGAATACTGAGGGGGTACTTTTCCTCCCTTTTGGCAACGGTGCTGAACGTGTTTTGGAAAATCGGCAAATTGGCGCACAACTTTTGGGCATCAATTTCAATCGGCATGGCGTAGGGCATTTGTTCCGTGCCGCGCAAGAAGGCATCGTTTTTTCCTTGAATTATGGTTTTGACATTATGAAAACGGTGGGTGTTCAAGCCAAAACCGTTCGGGCTGGACAAGCGAATATGTTCCTAAGCCCTATTTTCCGCGAAGCGTTTGCCAATACAACAGGCGCAACGGTTGAATTATACAATACGGACGGTGCAACAGGTGCAGCACGTGGTGCAGGAGTCGGCGTTGGTTTTTACAAGAATTTTGAAGAAGCGTTTGTGGGTTTAGAAAAAGTGGAAACAGTAGAGCCGACAGCGGCTTTGCAAGCGGTTTATACTGAGGGGTATCAAAATTGGCTTTTGGCACTTGAAAAGGCGATGAAATAATAGGTATTCATAAGATAATGTCTAAAAAAGCAGCGGGTTTGATGATTTGAATACCTTGAAAAGGATGCAAAACGAGTAAATCCTCATCGCCTGTGACGATATAATCAGCATTTGCAGCAACAGCGAGGGTTAGTAATTTATCGTCTTTTGGGTCACGACAGGCGACGATTTGAGTTGTTATATTTTCGATGAAAATGCCAGATTTTTTATATTCATCAACGATAATCTGCCTCTTTTCATAAGTATTGTATTTATTAAATTTGCTCCGTTTCGAGACTGTCCTAAATTCGTTAAGCGTTTCCGTCGAATAGACGACTTCACCTTGTATCAGTCCTTTTTGAAAGGCTTTAAAAGGAACAGATGTAGGAAATATCATAGCACTGATAAGAGTATTGGTATCAAATACGATAATTTTTGGTTTCATAATAAGTTATGATTCATTGAGTATGTCATTGAGAATGTCTTCTGTCATACCATTTGAAACGGATTCTTCGCCGAGTTCTTTCATCAATTTGAGCAATCTCAATTTAGATTCAATCCGTTTTTTTTCGGCTGGATTTGGGCTGTTCAACCAAGACGCAACAAGGTCATAAAGGTAATTTTTATCTGCTGTTGATAGCGATACAAAACGTTTCGCGGCGTCTAATGGTAATTTAAATGCAACAGTTTCCATGTATCAATATTTTAATTTGAAAATTAAATTTTTGACAAAAATAATGCTTTTTTATGAAAAATACTGAGGGGGGTAAAAAAAGGAAAATCATTTTTCCTTAAACAATATGTTTTTAAAAAATTTGAACAGCCTAATAAAAATGTTTTATTTTGAGCTTTATTTTCAAATTAGTTCAGTAAAACAAACAATATGATGGAAAATCAAAAGATTATTCTATTTCAAGAAAAAAAAGTAAGACGTGAATGGCACGACGAAGAATGGTATTTTTCAGTCATTGATGTCATTGAAGTTCTGACGGATAGTCCAACGCCACGTAAATATTGGAACACCTTAAAAACGCGTGAGCCGCAACTGTCCTCAATTTGTGGACAGTTGAAAATGGTCGCTTCTGATGGCAAATTACGAGCGACGGATGCCGCTAATACTGAGGGGTTGTTCCGCATCATAATGTCTGTCCCGTCACCAAATGCAGAGCCGTTTAAGCTGTGGTTAGCACAAATAGGAAAGGAACATATTGACGAAATTGAGAATCCTGAATTGGGTTTTGAACGCCTTCGGCAAATATATAAAGCAAAGGGTTATCCCGACGATTGGATTGCTTTAAGGGGTAAAAGTATTGAAATTCGTAAGGAATTGACCGATGAATGGAAAAATAGAGGTGTAACGGAAAACAAAGAATATGCGATTTTAACGGCTGAAATTGCCAAAGCGACTTTCGGTTTAACGCCTTCGGAACATGGCAAATTAAAGGGTTTGGAACGCCAAAATTTGCGTGACCACATGACAAATTTGGAACTCATTTTTTCCGCATTGGGCGAGGAATCAACGCGTATGATAGCCATCAAAGACGACGCAAAAGGCTTTAATGAAAACCGTGAATCAGCGATTGACGGTGGCAATTTGGCAGGAAAATACCGCAAAGAATTGGAGGAAAGAACGGGGCAAAAAGTGGTTTCAACGGAGAGTTTTTTGAATTTAAAAGGAAAAGAAGAGGCGAAAGAATTGCCTGAAAACCTCGAAAATACTGAGGGGGGTAAAAGTGAAAAGTGAAAAACGAAAAGTGGTTAAACGCATCAAAGCCCTGAAAGGGCGTTATGTGTTAGCAATGGGTAACGCCCATTGAATTAAAAATAACCCCACAACCTCAAACATAAATAACAAATTGATTATCAATATTTTAAAAATAAAAATAAAACAAGAATGGCAGCAACAGAATATTTTAAAGGTATTCCACAAATCAAATTTGAAGGGCGGGAAACGGACAATCCTTTGGCGTTCAGATGGTACGACGAAAACCGCGTTGTGGCGGGTAAAACGATGAAAGAGCATTTGCGCTTTGCGGTGTGTTATTGGCACACGTTCTGCGGCACAGGCGGCGACCCGTTTGGGGCTGGAACGAAGGACTTTCCATGGAATCAACCGACGGATGCCGACAGCCGCATGAAGGCAAAAATGGATGCAGCATTCGAGTTTTTCACAAAAATCAATGCGCCTTATTGGTGTTTTCACGATATTGATATGATTGAAGATTCGGAAAGTATCGCTGAATACGAAAGTCGTATGGCGTTATTGACCGATATTGCGAAGCAAAAACAAGCAGAAACAGGCGTAAAACTCTTGTGGGGAACGGCTAATTTATTCAGTCATCCACGTTATATGAATGGGGCTGCGACGAATCCTGATTTTGCAGTTGTGGCTCGTGCGGGTGTTCAAGTCAAATGTGCGATTGACGCGACGATTGCATTGGGTGGCGAAGGCTATACTTTTTGGGGTGGACGTGAAGGTTATATGTCGTTATTGAACACCGACATGAAGCGTGAACTCGACCACATGGCGCAATTTTTAACGGTTTCAAAGGATTATGCACGTAAACAAGGTTTTACAGGCAAGTTTTACATCGAGCCGAAACCCTGTGAACCGTCTAAACATCAATACGATTATGATTCGGCAACGGTCATTGGCTTCTTAAATACGTATGGTTTGGCAGACGATTTCCAACTCAATTTGGAGGTGAACCACGCAACTTTGGCAGGGCATACGTTCCAACACGAATTGCAAGTAGCCGTTGATAACAATATGTTGGGGTCAATGGATGCGAACCGTGGCGACTATCAAAATGGTTGGGATACAGACCAATTCCCTATCAATATTGGTGAGTTGACAGAGTCTATGTTGGTCATTTTGGAAGGCGGTGGCTTCAAAACGGGTGGTATCAATTTTGATGCAAAAACGCGCCGTAACTCAACGGATTTGGAGGATATTTTCATTGCTCACATAGGCGGTATGGACGCTTTTGCACGTTCATTGGTTGTTGCTGATGCAGTTTTGACAAAATCCCCTTACAAAAAAATACGGACTGACCGTTATGCTTCTTTTGATGCAGGTTCAGGTGAAGCCTTTGAAAAAGGCACTTTAACGCTTGAAGATTTGCGTAAATTAGCCCTTATCAGTGGCGAACCGACGCAACGCAGCGGCAAACAGGAGTGGTTGGAGAATATTATTAATGACTATATTTAAGTTAATGATGAATGATAAAAGATGAATGATGAATTTTATTTCATTCATTTTAGGAACATAGGAAAATGGGCGGTATGTAATATATCGCTCATTTTTGCTTTATACACAACTTAAAAATATCGAAATCGCAGCGTTTTACAGAATTTTCAAGAAGTTATCGGAAACGTTTTCGTTGAATTATCCAGAGACTTCTTTTGCTTAAAGTACATTTGTGCTTAAACCATTATCAAATAAAATTCAATTTAAGAATGAAAAAAATACTCAACCTATTCGTCGCTCTTGCTTTTTTGAGCATCCCGCTTTCGGCTCAATCAAAAGCTGAAAAAGCTGTTGCTACTGCCGTCGAAAACTTGCGTCAAGCAATGGTCAGTGGTGACAGAGCCGCCTTATCTAATATCGCTGCGGAAGACCTAAATTATGGTCATTCAAGCGGTTTGCTTGAAGACAAAGCCAAATTTGTTGAAGCGATTGCTAGCGGAAAATCGAATTTTGAAAAAATTGACTTAACGGAGCAAACCATTAAGGTGGTTCGCAAAACGGCAATCGTGCGGCATAATCTTTTTGCGGAAACAAATAACGCAGGAAGTGCGCCTGGAACGATAAAATTACACATACTCACGATTTGGCAAAAACAGCACGGCAATTGGAAATTATTGGCGCGTCAAGCCGTGAAAATACCTTAGGAAATGATGAATTTGTAAAACGTTGATTTTCAATAGCTCTACAAAGTAAAATTGTTCAACATTTCCATAATTACATCAAAAGGATAATTTTTAACGATTAGATTGATAATATACTTGAATATAGAATACGCTAACAATCGTACTTTGTGTCCTCGAATTTTTTTTATTAAAAAAACTAAAAACGTATGAATTTATTTGATTTAACGGGCAAAACAGCCCTCGTAACAGGTTGCAAACGCGGTATCGGTATGGCAATGGCAATCGCCTTAGCAGAAGCAGGTGCGGATATTTTAGGCGTTTCAGCGAGTTTGGAACTCAAAGGCAGCGACATCGAAAAAGCGGTCTTAGGATTGGGTCGAAAATTTAAGGCTTATCAAGCCGATTTCGGCAACCGCGAAAGTCTTTATGCCTTCATCGAACAAGTGAAAAAAGACAATCCTGTCATTGATATTTTGGTCAATAATGCAGGTACGATTATGCGTAAACCCGCGGCAGAACATCCTGACGAATATTGGGATACAGTAATTGAAGTGAACTTAAATTCTCAATTCGTTTTGTCGCGTGAGATAGGGAAGGAGATGGTACTGAGGGGGTCTGGAAAAGTCATTTTCACGGCTTCTTTGCTTACTTTTCAAGGCGGCATCACCGTTCCAGGCTATGCGGCATCGAAAGGAGCGATTGGCAGTTTGACTAAGGCTTTGGCTAATGAATGGGCTTCAAAAGGGGTCAATGTCAATGCCATTGCACCAGGTTATATCGCTACCGACAACACATCGGCTTTACGTGCAGATGAAATTCGCAATGCCGCTATTTTGTCGCGGATTCCAGCGGCTCGTTGGGGCGAAACGGAAGACTTTAAGGGCGCAACTATTTTCTTAGCATCAAAGGCTTCGGACTATGTGCATGGCACTATTTTGACCGTTGATGGTGGTTGGATGGGAAGGTAAATAATGATGAATTATGAATGATAAATGATGAATAACGGGAGATTTACGAAATTTTTAAAATCTCGTAAATCTTGTGCTATTTTTCATAAATAATTAAAAATCAATTAATTAGGTTACACGAATAACGCGTAACCATAATCAATAATGAAGTATGCAAACAAGATACGAAAGTAGCCCAAATGAAGTCAAAACAATGACAACAGGGCAATTAAGAGAGAATTTCCTAATTGAGAACTGCATCGTTGCAGGTCAAATAACCTTTGTTTATTCGCATTATGACCGCATGATTATTGGCGGTGCGATGCCAACTACTGAGGGGTTGACATTGGGCAATTATGAACAATTGAAAGCCGATTATTTCCTTGAACGTCGTGAGATGGGCATCATCAATGTCGGTGGTGACGGAACGATAACGGTTGATGGAAAAACCTATAATGTAAGCCGTTTGGATTGTGTTTATCTTGGAAAAGGTACGAAATCGGTTGTATTTTCAAGCACTGATGCAGCAAATCCAGCACAATTATATATCCTTTCGGCACCAGCACACAAGGATTATCCGAATAAATATATGCCAAAAGCAGACGCTTCACCTATGACAATTGGCAGCGCAGAAACGGCAAATCATCGGACAGTTTACAAATATATTCATGCTGATGGCATCAAAAGTTGCCAATTGGTGATGGGTTTGACAACGTTGCACACGGGCAGTGTTTGGAACACGATGCCGTCGCACGTACACGACCGTCGTATGGAGGCTTATTTCTATTTTAATGTGCCGAGCGATCAAGCTGTTGTTCATTTTATGGGTCAACCGCAAGAGACACGCCACATTTTTATGGCAAATCATCAAGCCGTTATTTCGCCACCGTGGTCAATTCACTCGGGTTGTGGCACGACGAATTATGGTTTTATCTGGGGTATGGCGGGTGAAAATTTCAACTATACCGATATGGATGTGGTGCAGATTAATGCGTTGCGATAATAAACAATTGATAATGAATATTTTAAATAAAAAATACGCTGTTGAAAATTTGAATATTGATGCAGCACAATTTGACTTACCCGAACGTGTTTTACAGTTTGGAACAGGCGTTTTACTGAGGGGTCTCCCTGACTATTTGATTGACAAAGCGAACAAACAAGGCGTTTTTAACGGTCGTGTGGTGGTGGTCAAAACAACGAGTTCTGACTCATCGGATTTTGACAAACAAGACGGCGTTTATACCCTTACAGAACGTGGGGTTATGGGCGGCAAAACGGTCAATCAATCAACTGTTTTGACAGCCATCAGCCGCGTTGTGAATGCGACGGACGAATGGGCGACGATTTTGGCGTGTGCCGAAAACCCTGATTTGGAGGTCATTATTTCAAACACAACTGAGGCAGGTGTCGTGTATGTCGAAGAAGATATTTTTGCGATGCCACCTAAGTCATTTCCAGCAAAATTGACCGCTTTTTTGCATAAAAGATACGAAGTCGTAGGCGGAAAAGGCGGTGGCTTGGTCATTTTGCCGACAGAATTATTGGTCAATAATGGCGATATACTGAGGGGTATGGTTGAACGACACGTGGGAAGAATGGGACTTGAGAACGGCTTTTCCGAGTGGTTAAAAGCGGAATGTCCTTTTTGCAATACGCTTGTTGACCGCATCGTACCTGGCTCTACACCAAAGGCTGAAAAAGCGGAATTGGAGGAAAAGTTGGGCTATACCGACAATTTGATGATTAATTCAGAGCCGTTTTTGCTGTGGGCAATTGAAGGTAATGATGCTGTTAAAGAAAAATTATCGTTTTCACAAACGGACAATCGGGCAGTCATTACACCTGATATTTCACTTTTCCGTGAGCAAAAATTGCGCTTACTCAATGGTGGACATACAATTTCGGTGCAGTTGGCGCATCTCTCTGGTTTGAGGACGGTTGTTGAGATGATGAATGATGCTGAAATGGGCAAATTCGTTGAAAATGTGATATTGAATGAAATTTTACCGACCCTTGATTTTGATGCACGGGATTTCGCCAATGCCGTTTTAGACCGTTTCAAAAACCCATTTATTGAGCATAAACTATTGAGTATCACGGTTCAATGCTCTGCAAAAATGAATTTGCGTAATGGCGCAACGTTTGAACGTTATTTAAGAAAATTTGGCAAACTACCAGAATTGATGTGTAAAGGTTTTGCCGCTTATTTGCTGTTTATGAGACCTGTAAAAGAGGAAAACGGGCAGTATTTTGGGCAAATTACTGAGGGGGGTGATTTTTACCCAATTCAAGACGACCAAGCGGCATTTTTCAATAAAGTTTGGTCAAAAACAGATGAATTGGACTTATCAAGCCTTTGCGATTTTGTTGAAGAAGTGATTTCGAATGATGCTATTTTTGACAAAACGCTTAGAGAAATACCCATTTTTGCGCCAAAAGTGGCTGATTTGATGTTTGAATTGACAAATGCCGCAACGACACATTAATCGTTACATAAGTTACGAATTATCAGCTCAATATATACAAATTCAATAATCTTCATTATGTTAAATATCGCAAATCCGTCAACATCTAATGGTGTTAAAAAACAAAGTTTTCTAAGCGAAAATTTCTTGTTACAATCTGAAACAGCGCGGCAGCTTTACCATGATTATGCAAAGCAAATGCCCATCATTGATTATCACAACCACTTACCGCCCAATGAAATTGTAGGCGATAGGCAATTTGAGAATATCTCAAAAGCATGGTTGTATGGCGACCACTATAAATGGCGTGCGATGAGAACATGTGGAGTCAATGAACGCTTTATCACAGGCAATGCAACGGATTTCGAGAAATTTGAAAAATGGGGCGCAACCGTACCTTACACGATGCGCAACCCTTTGTACCATTGGACACATTTGGAATTGCAACGATATTTTGACGAACACAGAGTTTTGAATGCGGACACAGCGGCAGATATTTTTAACACCACAAGTGAAAAAATGAACACCCCTCAGTACAGCGTTCAAAATTTAATGCGTAAAATGAATGTTGAAGTTGCTTGCACGACTGACGACCCTGCGGACAGTTTGGAATATCATCAGCAATTTGTCGGTGCAAAAGCAGGTTTCAAAATGCTCCCCGCTTTCCGTCCTGATAAATATATTTTGATTGA
>JANLQI010000066.1:0-3134 GCA_031367705.1 Saprospiraceae bacterium
ACGAATCGGACTGTAAGATGATTGACCATTAAAATCCACTTGTTTTAAGCGATAATAGTGCGTTGATACTGAGGGGGGGCTGTGTTCAAAAGAGTAAGTATGAACGGCGCTTGTTGTCCCATTTCCTTTAACTTGCCCAATTGTTTGAAAGCCTTTGCCGTTGATTGAATGTTCAATATCAAACCCTGCGTTGTCTTTTTCGCTTGCGGTTGTCCAAGAGAGGAAAACGGATTTTTGCTTTGCTTTTGCGTCAAATTGGGTTAATTCAATCGGTAATACAGCTTCGGCAATAGAAAAACCCGCAAACCGTATTGCTTCATCACGCAAGTCCGTCGGCACATTCAAACTGCGATAAATGCCCCATTTAGGTCTGATAAATGTATTATCGGGTCGAATTGTCATAATATTGTTGCTGCTGTATGACAACAAAGAGACGTTATCGCTCACTCTTTTGATAACCATAGAATACGTACCATTTGCGCCGACATTTATAATTTCAGTCGCTTCTACCCAAACATTTAAGAAAGAAGAGAGGTCAACTTCGGCAACCGTCGTCGTGTTATCGTGTATCAATTGCAGTTTATTGACGCTTTTCTTACGCGGTGTTATGGTAAAAATCGGTGGGTCATCATCGCCACCTACGGCTTTTATCTGATGAATATGCGTAAAACTCGTTGACGGCTGGAAACCCGTAGGCAGTTTAAATTTCCATTTATAGGTTATGGTTTCGCCAAGAACGCCTTTTAGATTGTCGGGTGATTGGTCGTATGTCTTGATTTCCACCCGTTCTCTATCCAAATTGATGCAACGGTCATTGTCCTCTGCCACGTGGCTGTAAAACTCAAAGACATTTTGATTCAAAGTCGCATCAAACACTTCCGCCACGTGTCTGCCAAACGAAGGATGAATGCATTCAGGATTTTCGACAGCCGTATAACCAGGTGCTAACTTGCTGTTAATCAATTCATACGTATTGCCTGGTCCATCTGCGTCAAGTGTCACTTGAGCATTGGAAACGCCTGTTTTCATGATTAAAGAGAAGGCAATAAGTAATAGGGAAGTTAGTTTCATTCCTCTTGTCGTTAATTTTTAAAACTCGTTGTTCTCAATACTTAAAAAGTCAATTGCTCTAAATGGGCATTGTATCTTTCGGCATCAACTTTCTTCGCCAAAGCATCGTAAGCAGGGTTTGCATAAACGGTTGTTGCCATTCTTAAAAGTTTGAGCGTGTCTTCGTAAGACATTTTCTTGATTTGCTGGTGCGTCCATTTCTTTTCTTTTTTAAGATAAGGCACGAGCCAATCCACGCAATTTTGAAGGTTTTTACCTTCTCCCGCTTTGTATTGCCACAAGTCTGTTTTGACGTGTTCCGCTAAACGAGCAATCGTAAAAAAGCCATAAAGATTCATATTGACATAGCCAAAAGACACCGTCCGCGCCAACTCATGTGGTTGACTGCCGTCAGGTTCTATTTGGGTTTTCATGCGCCCTTTGGTCACTTCAATTTGCTTTTTAGCCAAATCAGGTTTGTCTGTAAAAATGGCGTATGCAATCACCTGTGCATCATAAAAAGTACCGTGATTGTTGTGTTCTCCCGCTTCATCTTTCCCCAATTTGTTTTCCATCAACCATGTTAAAAACTCAGAAAACCATTGTTTTAACGCTAAATGGTCTGCTTCTGACCAACTTTTAGACCCCCTCAGTAAAATAGCTGCATCAATGAGCCGCACCAAGTCGCGGGTTTCGATGATACCAATACCTCTACCTGTATTGATGCCTGGGATGCCTTGTGAGTAGTTTAAGTTCGGATTTTGACGGGTTTCTTTGTCGAAAAACCATGTTTTGATAAGCCGTGCCGCGTGTGCTGCATACTGTTCATCGTGGGTATAGAAATAAGCCAAGCCCATTGTCTCGGAGTCGTCAATGATCTTATCCATTTCGTCAGAATCGCTGATGAGGTAATATTCAGGATTCCGTTCGCCATCTCGTCTGATATAAGGCAAACCGTTGGGTTTCGTCGAATCTGCCCACCAATACGGGGCTTGGCTCATATAATCGTGCTTGTCACCACTGGCAGGCAAGCGCTTTTTGTTCATCACAGAGTACAATTTGCCTTCTTTTACTACCTTATCGGCATGGGCTAAAAAACCTTTCAATGCTTCCTTTTTGATCCCCTCAGTATTTTGCTTGTTTTTTGCCAAAACAGCCCCATTTAGAAGTAATGTTTGTGGCACATCTCTATCCATAGAAGTATTTGGGGCGGCTTTTTCTATTTTTTCAACATTTTTATTTTGAAAATGCTCGAACAAAAACGCCGTTATATCTTCCAAAGCAAGCGGATAGTTGTCTTTACCAATATTATGACCCGCTTTTTCAACCAATCTTAAAGCCGTCGGAACGCCAACTGCCAAAGCGCGTTCATGCAATATTTTACTACCATACGCAAACCCATGATAATTGAATGAGGCATCGTAAGGCACTGTCGAATCGCTCGTACCATGCACACTATAAAGCGGCACATCGCCTTTGTTTATCCATTTATAGTCCACCATTGCGCCCCAACAATTGATAACTGCGTGTACTTTTGAAGAAAAACCGGCATTACCGCATGTGCCTTCCAAAGTGCCTAATTTTTTTGTGTCAATATTAGAAGGCACTTCTTTTTGGTCGAGATATGCCAATTGCAAAGCCGTCATTGCACCTGCCGAACCGCCCATGATGAATATCTTTGACGTATCAATGCCATATTGTTCTGCATTTTTTCTAAAAAACCGAACCGCAGCTTTTGCATCTTGCACGGCACGATACATTGCCTCAAAATACGTTATATCAGATTTTGGTTTACCAATGCCCATTCTGTAATTGATGGAAGCGGTGACGTAGCCTTTTTTCGTCAAATTTTTGCAAAACGATACTTGAAAACCTGCTGCTTTATCGCCATTCACAAAGCCACCGCCGTGTATCGCTACAATCAACGGGCGTTTTTTTACATCATCAGAAACAGGGACGAAGATGTTTAAAAACAGTTTTTCGGTTTCGCCATTGACATTAACGGCTTCGCCATATTGCACCTCTTTGATAGAGTCAATTTTGCTAAAAACAGCGGTTTTATAACGTTCGCCTTTTTGAGCAAA
>JANLQI010000070.1:0-47748 GCA_031367705.1 Saprospiraceae bacterium
CACTACGAAATGGTTGAAAAGATTGGTCTTTATTGGCATTTCGTTGACTTGGTTTGGGTATTCGTCTTTTTGGTGTTCTATCTTTTATGATTGACACCCCCTCAGTATAGAAATCAATTTTTTGAAAAAATATAAAATTTATAAAAATGGTCAGCTACGAAGAAGGATTAGCGGTCGTTAAACGCGGTTTTTGGTTACTTGGTGCAATTACTATCGGTGAAGTTTTTGTTGCACTTATTGGCAACGGACACATCATCCCTGGATTTACTGTTCATAAAGCCATCATGTATCCTGTGATGATTTCATTGTCCTTATACAAAGCTTATTGGATTGTCTATAACTTTATGCATATGGCTTACGAAGTCAAAGGCTTGGCAATGAGTGTTTTGTTGCCTTGTTTGCTTCTTGTTTGGGCGGTTATTGCTTTCTTCCAAGAAGGCAGCTCTTGGGGCGAAAGTCGCAAAAAGATAAAAGATAAAAATGAAAAGGTCGTCAAACCAGCCGCCAAAGCAACTGGAATGATAGATACTAAAACGCTCGAACCGAGCCAAATACAATAAAAAAAAGGCGGGGCTAACAGTTCCGCCTTTTTTGTTTCAATAATCAACCTTTTGATTATCAATTTGTTATAGTGGTAATCAATTATGAAATAAAATGAATTGTTGCTCATTGCATATCAATGCCTTAATTCATCATTCCTCATTTATCATTCATCATTTCCTTAATGACTATTGAAAAGCAAAAGAGAAGCAAAGGCATTATTCAGGTACTCGTTGTATCCTTATTTTTGGTAATCATACCCTTGGTCACTTTTTTTGTACAAAGAAAGGGAATGGCAGAAGGTATTGAGTTATACAAAGACTTAAAGAAGAATTTAGGGCAAATGCCAGCGCAATTTGAAGCAACAAATTACTCGAATGAGACTTTTGATGCTTCTAAATTGAGTGGTCAAACGCTTGTCGCTTCATGGGCAACGCCTCAAAGTCGTGATTCGATTTTATCTATTATGCGGACGATAAACCGTATCCCACAATTTCAAGAAGAAGTGGATAACCTTCAATTCATCACTTTTGATACAGATTCAGATACCACTTTTTTTAAGAATTATTATTTCAATTTGACACGAAATGAGCGTGCAAAGTGGTTGATACTGAGGGGGGGCAAAGACATTCAACAAAGCATAAAACTGCCGAATGACTATTCCATTGCTTTGATTGATACAAGCGGCATCATTCGTCGTTTTTATGATATTCGTGAAGCAAATGAACGTAGAATCTTAATAGAGCATATTTCAATCATGCCTTTAAAGAAGAAAAAGACAATCGAAAAGAAAGACCAAAAGCAAATGTAATAATGATGAATTATAAATGATGAATGATGAATTTTTGCAAGAAATTCATTTGAAATTGTTTATACATATAAAATACAAAGCTAAACGAGTGAAATAAAATTCATCATTTTTTACTCATCATTTACTAATTACTTATTTTATGGAGAATACTGCCTTAGCAAAGAAACTGAATGTTTATGCGACCATCGCTTCTGCTGTAGTTTTACTTTTAGTAGCAACGATGCGCCAAATTCCACGCCTTGATTTAGGCATTGATTTTTCGTTTTTACCCGCTATTTATTCTTTTACAAACCTTTTAGCGGCTGTTTTTTTGATTTTAGCTTTGAATTTTATTCGTCAAAAGAAAGTGGAACAACATCGGAAAATGATTTATGGCGCATTAACCATGTCCACATTATTCCTTCTGATGTACGTTTTATACCATATCACAACGCCCGAAGTAAAGTATTGTGGGGAAGGTTCGATACGTGGAGTTTATTTCTTTTTGTTGATAACACACGTGGTTTTGGCAGCTCTTAGTTTCCCATTCATATTATTTACTTTTGTGAGAGGTTACACGATGCAAGTTGAAAAACATAAGCGGATGGCAAAATGGGTTTTCTGGGTATGGCTATATGTAGCGATTACAGGACCTGTTATCTATTTAATGCTTAGACCGTGTCTGAATAACTGAAAATAGTGAGATTTCGTTTTATCTTTGTCCAAAATTATAAAGAAATGAAAAAAGTACTGAGGGGGGCAATTTTAGTAATTGCCTTGACATTTATCCAAAATATAGAAACAAATGCCCAATGTCCGATGTGTCGTACAGGTTTGGAAAGTAATCTGAAAAATGGTGGAACGATGGGTCGTGGCATTAATGCAGGCATTTTAATGCTATTCGCTATGCCTTATTTACTTGTAGGTGGCATCGCTTATGTGTGGATAAAAAATAAAAAAGGCAATGAGGACCAAGAGTTAGAAGCCGAAATAGCTGAAATTGCTTAAAAAAAAGAAATCCTTCCAAGCGAACTTGGAAGGATTTTTTTCAAATGACATCGAGATACTTTAATAACCAAATAATAAAGAAAATCCCTGCGGCGGCGGAAGCTAAATAAGCTAATGTACCCAGCCCTACTACGCCTAAAACAATACTGGCTATGGCGAAAATTAATGTTAACCAAAGCCACTTTTTGACTGGGTGATTTAAGTCAGCACCTGCTTTTTCAAGCATTTTCTCAAATTTAGCTAATTTTTTTTGCGCTTTGAACTCTTTTTTCAAAGCAGATGACTGTTGTTCAACGGTTGTTGCAGAAGCGTGTGTTGAAGAGACGATAGCACCAACGGGTTGAATGAACAAAAATGCGCCCATAATGAGCAGAAGAGTAGTTCTCAAAATTTTCATAGAAGAATTGGTTTAAATGTGAATAATAAGGTTTTGAATAAAGGGCAAGTTAGCCTGTTTTTTTAAGATTTGATATACTAAAATAAGTTTTAATAAATATTTTGTTTAACACTATTCTTTCGCCTTATAAATACCTATTGATAGATTCAGCCACCCAAATATAAAAAACATGCCGCCCAATGGTGTCACTGGTCCCAACCAACGCACCCCCTCAGTACCTAAGGCTTCTGAAAGCGTAAAACCATAAAGTGAACCCGAAAAACATAAAATGCCAACAGCAAATAAACCAAAACTGCGTCTAATATTTTGATTGTCAATATATTGTGAAATGATGCCAGCAAGTGCCATAGCCAAAGCATGATAAAAATGATATTGTACACCCGTCTTAAATGTTTCAAGTTGTAAAGGAGAGACAAGCGTTTTTAAACCATGTGCGCCAAATGCGCCAAGGACAACAGCGAGTCCTGCGAGTAGGGTAGCGGCAATGAGTCCATTTTTATTTTTCATTTTTTTTATTTTTTTTTATTTAATTTTCCAATCAATTGGCTCTAAACCATTCATTTTCAAGTAGTTATTTGCTTTTGAGAAATGACGACAGCCGGAAAAAGCATTGCGAGCAAGTGGTGAGGGATGAGCCGCTTCGAGGACGAGATGCTTATGGGTATCAATCAATTCTTTCTTTTGTTTGGCAAAATTTCCCCACAACATAAAGACCAAATGTTCCCGTTCTGACGACAGTTTTTGAATAACGGCATCCGTAAAAAACTGCCAACCTACGAGTTTATGCGAACCTGCATTGTTTTTTTCAACTGTAAGCATGGCATTTAGCAAGAAAACGCCTTGGTTTGCCCATGCGTTTAAATCGCCGTGGGTGGGTCTTGGGAAACCTAAATCAGCTTCAATTTCCTTGTAAATATTCTGTAAAGAGGGTGGGATTCTGACTCCTTTTGGCACACTGAACGATAAACCCATGGCTTCACCAGGTTTGTGATAAGGGTCTTGCCCCAATATGACGACTTTGACTTTGGCAAAAGGAGTGGTATCAAACGCATTGAAAATCAAGGGACCAGGAGGATATATCGTTTTGCCTTCGGAAATTTCGTTTTTCAAAAAGGTCGCTATTGTTTGAAAATAAGGTCGTTCAAACTCATGGACGAGGGCTTGTTTCCAGCTTTCTTCGATGCGTATATTACTCATTCTCGATAGGTTTTGGATGAAAATTGAACTGTAAAAGTACAATAGTCAGTTGTTTTCTACCAAAATAAAGCGATTAATTTCTGAAATTACTGAGGGGGTGGTTTTTATTGTAAATAATTCGTTTCAGTTAACAAAAAAGGGTTGACTTTTTTCTTTAAAAACCATGTTTTTAAGCGGTATGACGCGCTTTCCCAGTAGTGGTATGTTTCAAAACCGTAGTGTTCAAAGACAATTTTGTTGCGCCAAAGGGCTGTTTCGACATAAATGGGTAAACGGGCTTGATTGGCTTTTTCAAATACGAAGTTTTTGATTTCGATGGCGGTTTTGTTGCCCCGTGCTTTGTCAGGCACAGCAAGACACCATATATAGATGCCTTTTTCGTCGGTAGGGCGAACGGATTTGATGTAGGCATCACGACGAAACATATTCAACAGTTTTCTTAAATTTAAAGCGGTAATGATGAGTTTGGATAGATTGAAATAATCCCTCATGTCCATTTTTATCGGTTGCTCGCAGCAGACGACCAAACCTTTTGAATCGGAAGTAATGAAAAGGCCGTTGCGTTTTAAAGCAAATTCAAAGGCATAATCAGCAAGGCGATTTATCATTTTCTCTTTGCTGAATATGGGGCGAATCATATAATTGACATTCGGATTGTCTCTGAATGATTCTGTAATGATATGCTCGACGAGTATTTTATCTTTTTTAGTTGCGGCTCTCATTGTCTTTTTGCTTGAAGGAATGTTGTGAGTAATTTGTTATTTCAAAAAAAATTTACAAATTGATGATTGTAAAGTTCGCTTCAATAGCTGTCTTAGAGCATCAACTTTGATACCTATTTGCGATAAATATGAGAATATAATTCTCAAAAAGAAGGAAAAAGAAATAATTTCCTAACTTTATTCCCGCTAATCGGGAATGATTAAAAAGCCTTTTCCCGATTATCGAGAAAAATGTAAAAGTATGAATCCACAAGACATCCAAAAACAACTTTTTGACCTTATCGAACAACAAATACAACCGCGCAAGTTGTCTTCCGAATTAGGTCAAATTTTGTCCATTGCGCCCAGTGCTGTTTATCGCCGCTTGTCGGGTGAAACGCTCATCAGTTTTGAGCAATTGCTGTTATTGTTAAAACATTATAATGTTTCTTTTGAGCAATTGACAAATCCTATGGCTATTAGTTTTGAGCTGCCGACGCTGTTGAAGCCCGCCAGAAAATTGGCAGAATTTCTTAATTTGATTGAAACAGACTTGACTGAATTGAGTCAATTTCCTAAAAGTATCGTTCATTTTGCCGCTTTAGAAGTGCCTATTTTTTATTATTTGTCGTCGCCCGCCTTAGCCGCTTTTAAGTTTTATATGTGGCAACGGACATTGATGCCTTTGGAAAATTACACCTTAAATAAGTTTAGTTTTAAGGAATTTACAAACGATTCACCGCTTCAAATGCACATCAAAAATATGGTTGAAATGTATAATCAAGTTGAAAGTGAGGAGATTTGGAACAGCAATATGTTTGATATTACACTCAATCAAATTCGTTATTGCTTGAATGCAGGTTTGTTTAAAAATACCACCGATGTGAAAATATTGACGGATAGTATCAAACAACTCATTGCCCATTTTGAAACGATTGTTGGAAGTGGTAAAAAATCAACGGACGAAACGGCTGCACCGATTCGGGTTTGGTACAACGAATTGTTCCAAAACGGGATGTTTATTTTGAGCGAAACGCCACATAAGAAATTGATTTACAACTCTTTCGATGTGCCTAATTTTATGGTGTCTGCTAATATTGAGATGTATAAAGTCGGTTTGAATTTTTTTAATCGTATGAAATCTTTTTCATTAGACATTATGGGTGTCAACGAAATCAATAGGCATCGTTTTTTTGAAAGATTATATCGGAAAATTGAGGTTTTTGAAAAGGAATTATTGGTTTGAGTGTTCATTTTTTTTCAAAAATTAGCATTATTACCCCTCAGTATTTTGATAAATACGATGTATTTTTTATTAAGATAGTATCTATACATTAAATAAAAATGTCAAAAATACCCGTAGAATTATTTTTCTACATAAAAATTAATTTTCATCTTTGAGCAATAATTAAAAACGTCAAAATTAAATTTTATCTTTTAACCCAAATAAGAAACATATATTCAAAATGAAATAAGACCCATTTCATTTCATTTCATTTCATTTCATTTCATTTCATTTCATTTCATTTCATTTCATTTCATTTGGAATGTGTGAAAATAATATTCATACGGTATTGAATGTACATCAATATATGCTCATGCAAACGAAGCGTACGAGTGTAAGTATGAGCGCACTTTAAACAAAAGGGCTAATGCCGTCGGAATTTCGAACCTCCTTGACGACACCAGCCCGTGAATTAAATCACTTTTAAAACGTTTGACAAATGAAAAAGTTGTCTCGTTCTCTTATGGCTTGTAGCGTCTTTAGTATGCTCGCTGTATTCATGATTTTTGGGTGTAAAAAAGACATTGTAACGTCTGTCCCCCTTAGCGCCAAGAATGATTCTCCGAACATGGAAATGCTTAAAAATGGAGACCCTTCAGTAAAATTTAGTAACTTAAATGCTAAAATTACTGTAATGGACGGTATCTTGGTTTTTGAAACTGCCGATGGTTTTGGGAAAACAATTGATTTTTTGGAGAAGGCTACGCCATCTGAAATTTCTAAATGGGAGAATACCTTAACAGGGTTTACTTCTGTTACTAAGCACTATAATGATGTGCGGAAAGTCCTGTTTAATGGAGGTAATCTCGATTCTTTACAAGCACTTTATGCAGGGAAAGTGATTCTTAAAAATGATGGTACAATTGAACCCATTATAGAAAACGGGGTCACTTTTGGTCGCATCATCAATGAAAAAGGCATGTATAAAGTGGGGCGAACGATCATTAAATACTCAAATAACATGGTGATTTCTATTCTTGATGGTGATGAAAGCAAATTGGGAAGAGCCATAAGTACCTTGAAACAGGACACTTCTAATGGTATATATATCCACCCTTTAAAATTAGGCGTACTGTCACCAAATTCAAGTAATAATACAACAGCAGTACAAATGCGTAATTCTTTTTGTACAGATGGCTGCTCTATTTCAGAAGATGGTAATGGACCAGGTGCTACAGCACAAGATCGCGATGATTCTGATGAAGATACATATAAAATGGTAGGGAAGTTTGAGATTCATGACAATTCAACACCTATTTTAGCAAACGGATATGGAATTGGATATACCCTCTTTGTTAACATACACGTTACAACACGTATTACACTCGAAAAATGGGTGAAACCTTTTTTGAAAAGTTGGCGATGGCGTGAGCAAGGGACTGGCATTGCTTGGGGATTTGGTTGGGAAATACAAACACGAGTTGATGGGTATAATGGTCTCTATCCTTATAATAATATAAATGAAACAGGTGGTTGGGCATGGACAGTTGATGGTATAGGACATGTTGACGCAGATATTCCGATATGGAAAATACAAGTTTCAAGCGATTATTTTCCTGAATTGATTACTGCTATGCAAAACAATGGCGGAATCACTATCTGCGCTAAACGTATAGGTCTAAGGGCTGAGGCATTACAAACCTCACCAACTTTGTCAAAAATACATATTAGTACTTATTGCCAAAAATAATAAAATAATTTGCCAATAAAAGGCAGGGCGAAAGAATGTTTTCTTTTGCCCTGCTAACTAATGCTTAAATATATGTCACGCATATTAACATTCTTAATTTTAATATTGATTTTAGGTTGTCAACCAACATCAGAGTTTGAGACACTACAAGCTGACCCAAAGTTGGTATTATGGTGTTTCTTACATCCCGATAGTATTATTACTGCATCTTTAACAAAAACAGTCCCTGCTTTTAGCAAAAACGCTGACAAAAAAGTAACAGACGGCACTGTCATTATTTTTGAAAACAGTATCATTATTGACACTCTACGTAATGATGGGACAGATAAATATATTTCAAGTAAACAGCTTCGCCCTAAGGTTGGTAATATTTATTCTATGAAAGCCTATAAAAATGGATTCGCGTCAATAGAAACATTGAGTGATACGATGCCCATAAAACCACTGATAAAAAGTTGGACAGCTATTGATTCATTTACTTATTCTCCATATTCTTTTTCAGGTAATAAACCCACTCTTTTAGCCAATATTCATTTAATAATAAATACACCCCGCCATTTTCCTATCTATGGTGTTAGTGCATTAAAAGCAATAAACTTGCCTTATGCCGATTATGAATATAGCTCAACAAATCCATTTTGTCCAATAAAGCGAGGAGCGTCTGCCCGAGGATTTATATATAATTATCAAGATTGCGACAAGAAACAAGGTGAAATGGATATTTATGTGAATAATATCTACCCACAGTATTTTAGAAAAGCCCAATTTAGGTTTAGGCTTTGTGCCACAACATACCAATATCAAGAATTTTATAAAGCATATAGTGATTTTATCGGTGATTTTAGTGGTTCAAATGATATTGGTTTTGATTTATATTGGACACCAGTTAATTTTCCAGAAGCGATAAAAAACGGGTACGGCTTTTTTTGTTGTTTTAATACATCAGATGAGGTGGAAATTCATTTTTAAAACTATAAGACATGAAAATAATTCATTTTCTATTTTTCTATTGCCTTACAAACCTGCTTGTTGCTCAAACGGCAACTATCAGTGGTTATATCAGAGATGAAAATGGCGAATCACTTGTTGGTGCGACTGCAGTACACGTCGAAAGCAGTAAAGGTAGTAGTAGTAATCAAAATGGCTTCTATGGTTTAACCGTACCAACTGGTTATATTGACTTACAATACTCATTCATTGGTTTTGAGAAAAAGACTGTTCACATCCTTTTGATACACGACACCATCATCAATATTGCTTTGGAAGCCAATACACAAACCTTAAATGAAGTTGAGGTAAAATCTTCAAAAGATATATTAACAAATGGCATCAGTACTGTTAAATTGTCTATTGAACAAATTAAAAAAATACCTGCGATTGGTGGCGAAGTGGATATTATAAAAGCATTGGGTCTCATGCCTGGTGTGAGTAATGGTACTGAGGGGTCATCGGGTTTGTATGTCAGAGGTGGTACGCCCGACCAAAATTTGATATTATTAGACGATGCAGTGGTTTATAATCCCAGCCATTTATTGGGTTTTCTGTCAGTTTTCAATCCAGATGCTATAAAAAACGTGGAATTGATAAAAGGCGGTTTTCCTGCACGTTATGGCGGTCGGCTGTCTTCTGTTTTGGATATAACGATGCGTGAAGGCAATTATCAAAAAAGAAAAATGGAAGTTGGTATAGGTATTATTAGCTACGTTTTACGACGGAATGTCCTTTGATAAAGGATAAATTAAGTCTTTTGCTGTCCGCCCGTACATCTTATTTGGGTTTTTTGTTATTGCCAAGTCGCATTGCTTACAACAAATCCAAGGGTGATGCAGAATATTACAACTATATTATGTATGATTTGAATGCAAAATTGAACTATAAAATAAATGATAAAAATCAAATTTATTTGAGCTTTTATCGTGGACAAGACTTCTATGAAACCAAAGGTAAAACACTTCATGATGGAGAATCGAAAATACTCCTCAACTGGGGTAATACAACAGTCACTCTTAGACACAACAGTATCATAACACCGAAAATATTTTTAAAAAATATTTTAATACATTCAAAATTCTTCTACAAAACGAGTGATTATCAAGAAAAGATAGATACTACAACAAAGCATTTTTATGAATATACCAATCAATCACAATTAAGCGATTACACTTTCCGTAGTATGATTGACTATATACCCAATGCAAATCACTATATAAAAATCGGTGCAGAAGGTATTTTTCATAAATTCACACCTCAAAATAGCCAATTTATGACTAATGACACAACTCTGATGGATGATGCAAAAAGAGAAGACTTAAAAGCATTTGAGCCTTCTCTTTTTGCAGAAGACGATTTGTTAATAGGCAATTTTAAAGTAAATTATGGTTTACGGTTTAATATGTATAGCTTAACAAACAAAAAATATTATTCTATTGAGCCACGTATAAGTATCTTGTATAAAATTTTAGATGATTTATCCGTCAAATTCGCTTACTCAAAAATGCAGCAAAACATTCATCTTTTAACAAATAGTGGTGTCGGTCTGCAAAATGATATTTGGGTGCCCAGTACAGCAAAAGTCAAACCTCAAAAATCGGAACAATGGACAGTCGGATTAACAAAATATTTTGCAAAAGGTAATATTGAATTGACTATTGAAGCCTATAAAAAATATTTTACTGATATTATTGATTATAAAGAAGGCGTAAATGTTATCGTTAATTTAGAGGGTTGGGAAAATACCATACAAAAAAGTGGTAAGGGCTATTCAGAAGGTTTGGAATTACTAATTCATAAAAAAACAGGGCGTTTAAGCGGATTTGCTTCCTATACTTTAGCCAAAAGTGTACGTCAATTTGACAGTATTAATTTGGGAAAAGAATATCCTTTTCGCTATGATAACAAGCATGTGTTTAATATCACGGGCAATTTTCAAATAAACAAAAAATGGGACGTATCGGCTACTTGGGTCTATAAAAGCGGTGAGCCAATTACTTTGCCACTCTATCAAATCGCTGATGATCCTTTTAATACAACAGGGAGGACAAAATTTGATGGTTTACCTATATACACAACGAGAAACGGTTATCGGCTTCCTGCTTATCACAGAGCCGACATTGGTTTAAATTACACCTCTATTACTCATAAAGGGCGAATAAAAAAGTGGAGTTTTAGCGTATTCAATCTTTATAATAGAAACAATATCCTTTATATAAAAGTACAATCTCAATTGTATGATTACAATGTCCAGACAAAGGAATTCAAGCGTAGGCAAGTATTAGTACCTAAATCATTATTCCCTATTATTCCATCCGTCAGCTACTCAATTTCTTTTTGATATTGAAAGCGATTTTAACATATTAAAATATTAAAGACAGATATTTCTCTTTATATTGAAATAGGCTTTCATTGTTTAGTTTTTCACTAAATATTTTTGATATTTGTGTTCATCTATAAACTAATTCAACAAAAATGAAAGTCAACTACACCATTCTTCTCCTATGCTTTTGCATAAACCTTTTCGCTCAACAAATTCCATTGCCCGAACACCCACGCCCCGATTTTGAAAGGGCTAATTGGTTGAATCTCAATGGTTCATGGGATTTTGAATTTGACAGTTTGAATGTCGGTTTGACAAAGAACTGGCAAAACGGACAGTCCGCTTTTTCTAAAAAAATAAACGTGCCTTTTCCTTGGGGTTCACCTTTGTCAGGCGTGAAAGACGAAGCTGATTTTGCTTGGTATAAGCGGACGATTACAGTGCCTAATACATGGGCAAATCAACGTGTTTTCGTAACAATTGGCGCATCAGATTGGGAAACCACCGTTTGGCTTGATGGTGTTTTGGTCGGCAAACATCAAGGCGGTTACACGCCTTTTTCCTTTGAATTGACTGCAAATGTTAAAAAAGGGACCCCTCAGTATTTGGTCATTCGAGTGGATGATAAACGACGTGATTTTACGCTTTATGGCAAACAAGGCTATGGCAATGCACGAGGTTTGTGGCAAACGATTTACTTAGAAGGTCGTGCCACAACGCATTTAGAAACCGTTCATTTTACGCCAAATATTGATAATAACACTGTAAAAGCAGAGGTTTCATTGTCAAATGATTTAAAAGATGCGTCTGAAATTACCTTCAAAATTAAAACGCCTAATGCTGAAATTATCAAAAAGTACCCCCTCAGTAAAAATGCTCAAAAAGGCAGTTTTGACATCGAAATACCCAACGCTCGTCTTTGGAATTTAGATGACCCGTTTTTATATGATACAGAAATTACGATGGGGGATGATGTCGTGAAAACGTATTTCGGAATGCGTAAAATATCTGTTGTTAACTTGCCAAATACGGCTTATCCTTATATTGCCTTGAACAATCAGCCTATTTATATGCAATTGACGCTTGACCAATCCTATCATCCCGAAGGTTTTTACACGTTTCCGACTGATGATTTTATGAAAAGAGAAATCCAGTTGTGTAAGGATATTGGCTTGAATGGTTTGCGAACGCATATAAAAGTGGATGTGCCACGCAAGTTGTATTGGGCAGATAAATTGGGCTTATTGGTGATGTCTGATTTGCCTAATTCATGGGGTGAACCCGATGAAAAGGCACAAGCCGAATCGGAATACACGTTGCGTGAAATGATAAAAAGAGATTATAACCATCCTGCCATTTTCTCATGGATTACTTTCAATGAAACGTGGGGTTTGCGGACAAAAGTGATGGAAAATGCTAAGGAAACGTCTAAATATTTGCCAAAAACGCAAAATTGGGTCGCTTCGATGTATTATCTCGCCAAATCGCTTGACCAAACGCGCTTGGTTGAAGACAATTCTATTTGCTGCGGACGTGGGCATACGGAGACGGATATTAACTCATGGCATGAGTATTTGCCTGGTTGGGGTTGGGAGGAACATTTGGCAATGATTGATAAAAACACTTTCGATGGCAGCACTTTTCACTTTGAAAAAGGCTTTAAACAAGGCAATCAGCCTAATATCAACTCTGAATGTGGCAATGTTTGGGGCTATGACGGTAGCACAGGCGATGTGGATTGGTCTTGGGATTATCACCGCATGATGAACACTTTTCGCAAATATCCAAAGGTGGCAGGTTGGCTTTATACAGAGCACCACGATGTCATAAATGAGTGGAATGGCTATTGGCGTTTTGACCGCAGCAAGAAATTTACTGGCTTGGAAGACATGGTTTCGGGCATGACGGACAAGGATTTTCATTCAGATTTTTATCTCTCAACAGGTAATGAGATTTGTAAAACTGTTAAAGGTGGCGAAACGCTTGACATACCTCTTTACATTTCAGTGATGTCTGGCAAAGCGATAAAAGGCAATCAGCTTTTTGTAGAATATACAGTTGATTTTATGGATAAAACAGGTGAAACACAGGCTTTGACGACGGGTAAAATGCCGTTTGACTATCAACCGTGGATGCAAAAAAAGTTGAATGATTTGCAAATAAAAACGCCTGAAATAGCAGGTTTAGGCATTGTTAAAATGACATTGAAAGATGCTGATGGGAACGTTTTGCATCACAATTTCTACAATTTTGTTGTAAAATCAGACAAAAACAAGGCGAATACAATTGTTTTTGAAGTAAAACCAAAAGACTATAAAAAAGGGGAGTGGTCTTTGAAAAAGTGGGATGCGATGGACGGTTTAAAAGTCAATGGTGCGGGCAAAGGTTATTTTGAATATCAAATACCCATTTCAAAAACGCTGAATGTGTCAAAATCAAAAGAGGCTTATATCCTTTTTGAAGCATCAGCCAAACAACTTTTTGATAAGGACAAAGACGCTATTTTTGATAAAAATCAAGATTATATGCTCGGTGCAAAAGTGTCGCCACATAAAAATCCGAACGCTTATCCGATGACAGATGAAAAAATGACCCCCTCAGTAATCAGCGTATTTGTCAATGGTGCGAAAGCTAAAACGTTGACATTAGCCGATGACCCTGCCGACCATCGTGGCGTTTTGTCGTGGCATAATCAATTGAAAGACAAGAAGTTGCGCGAAGCAGGTTCGTATGGTTATTTGGTCAAAATACCGTTGTCAAAAGCGGATTTGAAAAAAGCGGTGCGTCAAGGATTTGTGACCTTAAAAATACAAGCGGATACTGAGGGGGGGCTTGCGATTTATGGTGAAGACTTTGGGCGATATCCTGTGAATCCGAGTGTGGTGATTAAGTGATAAAAAACGGCAACAGAGCATTTTTCTGTTGCCATTTTTTATGAATCCTCTTTCAATATCTTGATAAGTTTATAAACTTCTGCGCGTGGATGTTTAAATCCGAATTCATGGCGATTCAATTCTAAAAAATCAGCGTTAGACAAGGCATTAAGCTGTTGAGGTTTTAAATACTCATAAATAGCCTTTTGAGCATAATATTTTTCTTCTTTACGATAATCAGTTATGTATTTTTTGAGATAATTGGCAACACCATCGCAATTATCAAAAGGTTTTGATGTCTTTTCATAATGCACTAAAAACCACATTTCAAAACAGGGATTACATTCAAAAATGGATACTCTTTCTGTTTTTAAGAGTTTATTTTTCCGAATTTTATATTTTTCTGCCTCATTTTTAGAAATAACGGTATCAAAATCAATTAAACAATAAATATGCGAATATTCTTCGTTAGAAAGCAATTTATCAACCGTATCAAAAACGGTACTCCATGAACCTGTTTTAGGGAGTTTGGGTTCAATATTCGATTTTAACTTTTCAGATGTTTTCATTTGGTCGAAATACAATTTTTCACACAAACCGTCTCCTACTACGGCAGTACCTTTACTTTCTGGTTTTCTGAATTTTATTTTCCTTGCCATTGTTTTTCGTTTTGGATTTTATGAAAAAATACTGCCTAAATTAGGTTTTGCACCTAATTTACCCGTTTCATAAACATTGAGCAAAGAAGAAGATTTTCTGATGACACTGGTATCGAAGTCGGCTGCTGAATATAATTCTGTCGCACCCTGCTCATTTTTTTGGGTAAACCAAACAGCGTCACGGCGAACAATGTCTTGTTCTCCCAAAAAGTCAATATTGTGAGAAGTGACTAATAATTGAGAATTTTTTGATTGAACTAAAAAACGCAAAATATAATTTTGAGCTAAATCAGGATGTAAGGATGACTCAAATTCGTCAATGGCAACCATTTTTTGCTCGATTATTAAGGTTGCAAGAACGCCACCTAAGCCATAATAACGAAGTGTTCCATTTGATTCCTGTTCTATTTTGAAGGGAATTAACACCTTGTTTCCATTAATATCTCTGCCAATATGACTAAAAGCAATTTTTACTTCTTTTAATCCCGTATCAAATACCATCTTATCTATTGCTTCATCTGTTAATTGCGATATTGTTGTCATTCTGAATAATTCCTTATCAACTTCTATAGATTTCTTAATTACATCAATACTATCAATCTGAATATCAGCATATTTAAGTAAATTTATTACTTCTAATTTGATTTTATCAGATTTATAGACCTTTTGAGTTGTTGCATCTAAAAGGTTAACATCAGTTGAAACCATAGGCATTAGATAATCCTCAAACCAATTATACACCGTTTTCAACTCTTTAAAATCAATATTGGCTTTTGAAAAAGTACCTAAAACGGTATTATTCCACAAAGTAGCCGTTTCAAGTTTTAAACGGTTTTTATAATCCCCTTCAACTTTACCGTATTGAATATCAACGGTTTGATTTTCAATATTTGTTTTTCGCGTAAAAAAAAGCCCTTCACGTCCATTTGGAGAATGATGCAAAGATTCAGAAAGAATGCATTTTTGGCTGAATTCAACATGATAACGATACTTTATACCTTCTTGAATAAATGATAATTCTATGGTACTTGATTGGTTGATGGAGTCACTATCAAGCAGAAAAGGCTCAAAAGAAATTGTATCTGAATTGTTTTGTGCCGGTTTTTTTACTAAATCACGTAAAAATTCTAATGCTTTCAAAACGGTAGATTTACCCGAAGCATTTGGTCCAAATATCATCGCCAATTTCAATAACCTAAGTTTTGGAATGGGTTCAAAAGTATAATACTGCGCTAAAGTATTGTCTTTCGTTGCCTCAAAACTCAAAGTTTGCTTTTCTCTAATAGAGCCAAAATTTGAAACACTGAATTCTATAATCATCTTTTAAGCTATTTTAAGTTTTAATTTTACAATTTTATTGCAAAATAAGGCATTAAAATAACTTAAAACAAGTTTTTATTTAGTTTGATTAAAAAATATACTTTTACCGTTCTCAAACATCCCATCATTATAAACACCTTTTTACTCCTCCGACTTCAACATCTTACCAATAATCTTACCCAACCGCAAAGCCTGTGCAAAATCGCCATCAATTTTCAAACGTCCTTGAATAAAGGCGGTTTGAATATTTAATTTACCCGTTGCAACTTTCATAAGATGTTCATCTTCAATGGTAAACAGGACATCGGGGCTGATGGATGCCCCTTTTACGACAGTTCCAGGCACTGAGTTAAGGTCAATTTTCCATTCTGTGGGTACATCGCCCGTTACATTAAATTGATAGATGCCACCTTTAGGTTCTTCTGTTTTAGGCTGTTTTTTTAAGAACTTTTTCAAGTTGTCGAACAGTTTATCAGACTCCGCTTTTTCAGCTTTCTTAGTTGTTTTAACCGTTTTTTCCTTTCGATGTGCCAATATCGCCGCTTCCAATTCATTGGCAGATTCTCTGATATAGCGAGTGAAAACATCAATGTCAGGCATCGAATTGGCATCCGAAGTCGGACTTACCGTCACCAAACCATTATAGCTTAAAATGGTGATAATCAATCCCATACCGTCAATAATCGGTGCCATACCCATGATGGACAGTATCTGATGTCCATTCATATACAACGGAATATTAGGTCCCGGAACATTCGTAATCGTTACATTGAAAACAGGATTGTGTAGCTCTGATACATGAAAACGGGAATACAAACGCGCCGCTTGATTCGCAATGCCGAAAGGCACGGCTTCTGCCATATCGGACAATGTTTTTGCACCGACTGCACCATGATATGCTTTGCCGCGTGACGTGTTTTCATGTATGACTTCCAAACGTTCAATCGGGTCTTCGATATTGGTCGCTATTTGTATCAATATCGGCGTGATTTGATTGCCTTCTGTATCCGTATCGTCTTTTGAACGTGTCGAAATAGGCATCATTGCAACCAAAGGTCTGTTGGGCAATTTGTCTTTTTCTAATAAATATTTTCGCAAAGCACCTGCACATATCGCTAACATCACATCGTTCATGGTTGTACCCATGATTTTCTTCAAAGCCAAAATCCTATCCAACGCTAAAATAGCGGTGTTCCATTTTCGCCTTGCCGAAATGATACCATTGAGTGGCGTATTGGGTGCGGTGAAAGGGGCTGTTGGTAAATTGCGTTTTTGCACCCTCGTTACAAAACCTGCTTTGATGGTTGCTGTCAATGTATTGAATAAAATCTTTGGGAATTTCAAAGGCTCGTCTGCAAAACTGAGCGTACTTTTCATAATCAAAGACAACTCATTCGGTAAAGGTCTGGGTTTGAAGGGTTTAGGTTCTGGAATGGCTTTGACTTCGGGAGTCAAATCGAACAAAAGTCCTAAAATACTCGCGCCACCTACACCATCAATAGCCACATGGTGCATTTTGGAAACAATAGCGACAGACCCTGGCGGCACTTGTGGAATCGTATTCAAGCCTTCTATAAACGTAAAAGACCACAACGGACGAGATTGGTCAAGCGGCTCGCTGAAAATCTTTGAAGCGGTTTCTCGTAGTTCTTTCCAACCGCCTGGCTTGGGCAATGCGATGTGCGTAATATGCAAATCAATATCAAAATAAGGGTCATCAACCCAATAAGGATAGTCTATACTGAGGGGTACGTACATCAATCGTTGCCGCAATTTCGGTATAAGATGTAGGCGCGAAAGTATGGTTTTCTTAAACGTTTCAAACGCAATTGAGCCTTCAAGGACGACAACAGAACCCACGTGCATGTGGCTCGTAGGTGTTTCGGCGTATAAAAAAGCGGCATCCATGCCTGAAATAGCTGTGATATTAGGATTGTCGAGTTTTTCGATGAGTTTCTTCTTCATTATTTATTTTGATGTTTTTATCTTTAAAATGGTTAATTTTCGTCGTTTCTACTGGTTCGTGCCAAGTTAGGATTTTTTGAAAAAATGAGTGTTATCTTTTGCGTAAATTCGCTAAATTTCTCTGTTTGTAATTGTTTTGTAAGGGTGTTTCAGTATCTTTACCTTGTACTTTTTACGAAAAAACAATAAAGATGGCAACTAAGAAAGACGAAACAGCTTCTTTTGTTCTAAGATTCACACAAAAAATTTATCAAAGCGAACAAGGGGAGCCTCAAATACAATGGCGTGGCAATATGCGCCATGTCCAAACAGGTGACGAAAAGAACTTCTCAAAATTCGATGAAGTGGTGCAGTTTATTCAAGAATCTTTGACGGATTTGACGGTTCAAGCCGTTGAAAACAAAACACCTGAAGAACAAAAAGGCATCATCGCTAAGAGCTTCGACCTTTGGAAACGTATGGCGATTGAAACGCCCAAATTGGTGATGGACACCCTCAAAGACCCTAAAAAACAGGCGGCTCAAATTCAAGAACAAATACAAGAGCAAATTCAAGAACGTATGCACCAAGTTGGCGATGCGTTCAATCAAAAATTAGAAGATGTCCGTGAAAAACTCGAAGTAGATGAATGGCTCGCTTCTTCTAAATCGGACTATAAAAACATAGTCAAAATGCTTGAAAATATGTCCGAAGAAATCAAAATGCTCAATCAAAAGGTGGATAAACTGTCTAAAAAGTGAATTTTTTTTGACCACTGATTGGGCTGATGCAACTGGTTTACGCTGATTTTTCTTTTGTCATCCTGAAAGGAACTAAAAAATCAGCGCAAATCATTCGCATCAGCCCAATCAGTGGTCAAAAAAACCACACAAAACAAAACAATGAATCAATTTGAGCAGCATATAGAAGTCCTAAAAGCAAAGCGGCAAAAAGCGACGATACAAGTACAAACACTGGGGCATTTCCAGATTTGGCTGGCTGGCGTTCCTGTGCCACAAAAGGAGTGGGGGCGAGACAAAACCGTTCAATTGTTTCAGTTTTTTGTAACGGCTCGACATCGAAAGGCTTTGCACAAAGAGCAAATCATGGACAGACTGTGGAATGAAGACGGCGACAGCGGTGACTCGTCGTTCAAAGTGGCTTTGCATGGTGTCAATAAAATATTAGAACCCAATAAAAAAAGTCATGCCGATGCACATTATATAATGCGTCAAGGCATAACGTATCAGATGAATTTTGAAGATGTTTGGGTAGATGCCGATGCTTTGGAGTCCTTTATCGCTTTGGGCAATCAAACGCTGAATGAATACCCCAACATCGCTCAAACCGCTTATCGAGAAGCGATTGACCTTTATCAAGGCATGTATTTACCGAATCGGCTCTATGAAGACTGGTCAACAGACGAACGGGAACGCCTTCAAGTCCTTGCTTTGGGGGCGATTATTACCCTTGCCGAATTGCTCGTTCAAGAAAACCCTATGGAAAGCATCCGCCTCGCCCAAAAAGCCCTATTGATTGATGCCGCTTGGGAAGATGCTTACCGCATACAGATGGAAGCCTATTTCCTAAAAGGCAACCGACCAATGGCGATTAAAACCTATCAACAATGCGCCAAAGTCTTAGAAGAAGAGTTTGATATTGAGCCGTTGCCAGAGACGAAGCAGTTGTTGAAGCGGATTCGGAGTGAGTGACCCCCTCAGTATTTCTACTCTTTAAAGCCATCTTTTCCTTGCCCAAAAAATATTTTCAAAAAAAAATCCCCTTTTCCAGCTCTGTAACTCTCCTGTAACTTGCCTGTAACTCGCACATCCTATCTTTGTGGCATAATTAAGAAAAATAGAATTTAATCATTAAAAAAATATAATAATGGCAACGCAGAATTTAAATAAGAACATGTCTATAACAACAGCATTGAAAAACCAAGCAGTCGTTTTAAACACTGAAATGCTTAAAGCATCCAATGAAATGATTGATAACTCAATCAAAAACATGGAGAAATGGCAGGACTTGGGCGAAAAAATCTTGAAAACAGGTGTTAAGATGTTCGCTATCCAACAAGAAGTGACTTTGACGGCTTTGGAAACAATGAAAGGTCAATTCATCGCTAACCGCACACGTTTCAGTAAATTGGTCAGCAAAACTGCTAAGAAAGCAGAAGTTAAATTTGAAAGCGATTTGACAATTGATGAATTGATGGACGTAACCGTTAAGTCTAAAAAAGCAACGACTAAGAAATAAGAGGCAAAATGCAATAAGCAAAATGCAATAATACCCCCTCAGTATTCAGACCAATTTAACAGGGTTTTTAATCCGCAACAAATAAAAGTATCATCAAAAATAATCATTGTATAATTTAAATATAAAAAATATAAAAATGGAAAATAAAGTAAATAAGAATAGCAAAATAGAAGAAACAACAACCGTAAACAGCATGGACAAATTAGCAGCGACTGCTAAAACCATCAATAACGAAGTGGCAGGAACAGTAGAAACCATCGCAAACGATATCATGACAAGTGGTAAAGAAGTGGCGGCAGTGGCTAGTAAAAGTGTAAAAGAAGTAGCTAAAAAAATGGACATGACTAAAAGTGCTGATAAAATCAAAAAAACAGCTAAAAAAGTCAATAAAGAAGTGAAAGATACGGCTGTAGAAGTAGTGGCTGATGTAAAAGCAAACAGCAAAGCGGTTAAAGAAATTGCAACTAAAAGCGTGAAAGAAGCCTCTGAAAAAGTACATGTTGCTGAAAACATGAACAAAATCAAAGAAACAGCTAAGAAAGTAAACACTCAAATCAAAGAAACAGCCACTGTTTTGATGGAAGAGGTGAAGACGAACAGCAAAAAAATGCAAGAAACTGCCAACAAAATGGCCGTTGAAGCGATTGAAAATGTAAACATCACTGAGCGTGTTGCGACATTGAAAAAAGCAGCAAAAAACGCCAACGAATTTACGTTGGAAACAGCTGAGAAATTGGTTGATGGTGCAATTACGAATGGCGAAAAATGGCAAACTGTTGCCAATAAAGCCGTTAAAGGCGGTTTGAAATTGGCAGAAAGACAGCAAGATATTGTGTTCTCAACTCTTGAAACTGTTAAAGGCCAATTGGTCAACAGTGCAACAAGATTGAAAAAAATGTTTAATAATTAAGTTGTTTAGAAAATAATATGGTTGTATGGCTATATGGTTGTAATTCAATCGTATAGCCATATTTTTTTTAACTAATACAAACAAAACAACAATATGCGCATCATACTATTTACAGGCAAAGGAGGCGTTGGTAAAACGACTTCTGCCGCCGCTACGGCTATCAAAGCCGCCAAAGAAGGCATCAAAACCCTTGTGATTTCCACTGACCCCGCCCACAGTTTATCCGATGCTCTGAACATCACTTTGAGTCCTGAACCGACTCAAATTATGCCCAATCTGTTTGCACAAGAGTTCGACGTGTATTATTCGATGGAAAAACATTGGGGTCATATGCGCAACATGATGCAAACCATTTTCCGTTGGAAAGGTGTTAAAAATGTCGTTGCCGAAGAGCTGTCTGTTCTGCCTGGCATGGAAGAGGCTTCTGCCTTTTTGTGGTTGGAAAAATATTACAGAGAAGGTACTTACGAACTCATCGTCATTGATAGCGCACCGACGGGCGAAACTTTAACTTTGCTCTCGTTGCCACAAGTCGCTAAATCGTGGATGACGAAGGCATTTAATGGTAAAAACATAGCTGTTCGGACTGTAACAGCAGGTGTACGTGTGTTTACAGGCATACCGTTGGACAAAGGTTTAGAAGAATTGGACGACTTGTTCAACAAATTGGAAAACATTCAAAAAGTGTTTCTCGACCCTGAAATTTGCTCTATTCGCATTGTTACTAATCCAGAACGCATGGTGATTAAGGAAGCAAAACGGGCTTATACTTATCTGCAATTGTATGGTTATAATGTAGATGCCATTATTGTTAACCGCATTTTACCTGAAAATGCAGGCGGCGACACGTTTAAATACTACCTTGAATCGCAAAAACAATATTTGGAAGAAATAGAAGACAGTTTCCAACCGATACCCGTTTTGAAAGTTTATCATCAAGGACAAGAAGTGTTTGGCACAGAACTGTTGGAAAAAATTGGCGACATGATGTACGCAGACATCAACGCTGCCGATGTGCTGCACATAGACAAACCTTTTGAATTTATAGAGAACGCTGAAGGCTATTTTTTCAAAACAAAACTGCCTTTTGTCAAGGAAGAAGACATAGAATTGAAGAAATTTGGCGACGAATTGGTGATTGATTTGGGCAATCGCCGTAAGTCGGTTATGTTGCCACGTTTCGCCAGTTTTTTAAAATTAAAAGAATATCGTTTTCAAGCACCGTGGCTGATTGTTTCGTTGGTTAAATAATAAATCTATGGAAAATATAAAAAGACCGTCCCTTTTTTGGTTTTTTACTGAGGGGTTGCGGGCATTGATAGAATACGTTATTAGTTGGTTTTTTTTGAAAAATTACACGCCCATACATAAAGGCGATGGACATCCTGTTTTGGTTGTACCGGGGCTTTTGTGTACCGACTTTTCGTCACGGGTTTTGAGGCGTTTTATCAACCGATTGGGTTATAATGCTTTGGGTTGGGAGTTAGGTCGAAACTTAGGCGAACTGAACGATTTAAAGGATTTGAAACGCTTAAACAAGCGAATTGACGATATTCACAAGCAATACAACACAAAAATAACGTTGGTCGGTTGGAGTATGGGCGGCATTTATGTCCGTGAAATGGCGAAGCAAAGACCTGAATTGTTCCATCAAGTCATCACTTTGGGCAGCCCTTTTGCAGACGTGGATGCGCCTAATAATGCCAAAAGAATCTACGAATGGATAACCGATACATCTCGTGTTGACGAAACTTGGCGGTTGCAAATACCGAACCCTGCGCCCATTCGGACAACAGCTATTTATTCAAAACAAGACGGCATTGTGCCGTGGCAAGCCTGTATGGAACGCGTTGTGGACGAAAAGCATGAGAAAAGAGAAGTACGTGGCAGTCATTGGGGTTTGGGTATGAATATCGGTGTTTTGAAAATTATAGATGAGAAATTGGGATTAAATGTGACTACTTGATTTTCAATAGATTAGATTTAGGAAATCTTCAAATTTCCTAAATCTGAATATCACTTTCCAATGTTAGAATCAAAATACGTATAAACAACACCGTCGCATCTATTGACATAGTGCGACGGCTTATTGTTGTGTGGGGCATAAGAGTTATCAAATGCCGGATTGAAAGTTCATTTGGTTTTTTGTAATTTTATTTCCTTCATTTTGATGGTTCAAAAGTCTAACATAATTTACAAAAGTCACACATCACTTGTACGAATGGTAGCTATTTTGCTTTGAATGGTCGTTTAAAAGTGATGAAAGACATTGAGATTGTATTTTTTGCCATTTACACTTTATCTGTTCAAACTGACCATTCATCATAATTATCATACCATTGAAATAAATACCAGAAAAATATTTAGACAAAAGAGAGACCTTTCAGATTATGTTTTAAGTCAGTCAAATTATTGAAAGCATTGATTTCATAATTTAAGGCTTTGCATACTGAGGGGTCTTTTTTTTATTACTAACATGGATATTTCAATGGAAAAAAAAGGTGTATTCATTTTTTTTAAAACTGACTATAACGCAAAAAGGTTACTTCTAAAATATTTTTTTTTCCGGGCAATAGAAAAATCCTTTTTTTATATTGTTCTTTACAGAAAATTATTTTTTAAGATACTCCAATACGTGAAAAAGAATAAAAACCAAATTGCGGCGAGTGCATTTGTACTCTTATTTTCCTTTTTTATATTGAAAGGAAGTGCGTCTTTTGCACAAACAGACAGTGTCCAAACGTGGATTGGTTACTCTCAAAAAGCTATTCAAGCAGATAACCTTGCAGAAGGTTTAGTATATGCCCAAAAAGCCTTCAATTATGCCCAGAAAAATGGCTCGCCTTCGCTTATTGGGGCGACCGCACGACAAATAGGTGAAGTGTATCGGTTACAAAGTAACTTTGAGAAGGCTGATGAGACTTTAACCCTTGCCGTAAACACGTATGAAAAACAGGAAAATAATTTACTACATGCCCGAAGCCTCGCAGATTTAGCACGAGTCAAACAAAGAATACGTCAGTTTCATTTAGCTATTCAACTTTATACAAATGCACTCTCGATTTATAGGCAAAAGTTGGATGTTAAAGAAGCAGAAAAAAATCTCGACCTCAAAGGTTTTATTATTGAGCGTATGGCCGTTGTTTTGAGTAGTTTAAAGCAGTATGACAGGGCGGAAACCTATGCAATTGAAGCGATTCAAATATTTGAAAGTATCGGAGACAGAGAACGTGTGTCAGTCGCTTCGACTTCATTGGGCAATATTTATTATTGGAAAAAAGATTATGTAAAAGCCAATGAGCTTTACAAAAAAGCTTTCGAAATAACCACTTCTCTTGGGCAAAATACGGGGCGTAACCTCAATAATTTAGGAATAGTTGCCCACCAGTTGGGCTTTTTTGATAATGCTGTAGAATACTATAACCAAGCCATAGAACAATATAAGAAAATAGGCCTAAAAGAAATGATCGCTCAGACGCAAGTCAATTTGGGCGATATGTATAAAGAAAAAGGTAATTTTTTGAAGAGTATTGAATGGTCAAAACAAGGTACGGATGGTTTGATTGCCATTAATAGAGTGGGCGGACTTGTGGAAGGGTATGAAACTTTAGTGAGTGCTTATACCCAAATGGGGAATTTTGAAAAAGTTGCTGAATATCAAAATCAGTTGTATAAGTTGAGAGATAGTTTGTTCTATCACACCCAAAATGTAGAATTGATGGCATTACAAGCAAAGTTCGAATCAGAGAAAAAAGACAATGAAATCCAATTATTGAATAAAGAAAGCACCCTCCGTGACCTCCAAATAAAGCAGCAACAACTTGATTTGACCAATCAAAAATTGTTGACCGAAAAAAACGAAAAAGCCATCATTTTACTTCGACAAACTAAACGACTACAGGAGTCTGAACTGGCTTTGATACAAGCTGATTTGGACAAACAAAAACAGTTTGGAGAAAATAAGAATATACAAATAACACTGTATCAACAAAATATGAAGGCAAAAGAGCAAGAGGCTTTGGTGCAATCAAAAAGCAATGATTTACTGAGGGGGGCCATTTTCACTATTTTGTTGTTTGGTTTTTTGGGTTGGCAGTTTTATTTATATCGCCTAAAAATAATTAAAGAACGAGAGCATATTGCCCAAATACGCGCCGAAGAAGCAGCACAAAGGCAATGGCAGGAAACGGAATTAAGGGCTTTGAGGTCGCAAATGAACCCTCATTTTATCTTTAACTGTCTCAATTCTATTAAAAGTTTGACCTTAAAAAATGAGACCGAAAAAGCCTCTTTATATATTACTAAATTCAGCCGTTTGATGCGCCAAGTTTTGGAAAACAGCCGCAGCGAATGGATTTCTCTATATCAGGAATTAGATACTTTGAAACTCTATATGGATTTGGAAAAACTCCGTTTTCAAAACAAATTTAATTATCAATTGATCGTCTCGCCTGAGCTGTCTGTTCACAGTATTCAAGTGCCACCGATGCTCATTCAACCTTATGTCGAAAATGCGATTTGGCATGGTTTGATGCACAAAGAGGGGAGCGGTGAAGTTCAAGTTTTGTTAACCGAAAATGAAGGCAAACAGTTGATAATCAGAATTATAGACGATGGCATTGGTCGTAAAAGGTCAGCAAATTTATATAGCAAATCTGCTACCGAAAAGAAGTCTTTTGGCATGCAAATAACTTCTGAAAGAATGGAAATTCTCAACCAATATTACCACATCAGTGCAACAACAACCATCTTAGATTTGACGGACAATCTCGGAAATGCCATCGGAACTGAAGTTTGTATGACTATACCCATTTAAAATTGAAGAATGAAAATTGAAAAACAACATTTTCTGAAAACCGTATTGGTTGACGACGAGGAAGGTTGCCTCGATGTGATGCAAATTATTTTAGAAAAGCATTGCCCACAAGTACAAGTTGTGGCGCGTGCGTCCAATGGTTTACAAGGCTTAAAAGCCATATTAACCCATGAACCTGACTTGGTTTTTTTAGATATTGAAATGCCTAAAATGGACGGTTTTCAAATGTTGGAAGCCATCGAAAACATTGACTTTACACTTGTTTTCACGACGGCTTACGATCGTTTTGCGATTCGAGCATTCAAATTTAGTGCCTTCGATTATTTGCTCAAACCGATAGATGAATTGGAGGTTATTAATACGATTCAAAATATAGAATCGCGTTTGGTCACACAATCCGAACGCCTGTCACTGCTAAAAGAACACTACCACAATGATGAAAAAAAAATGCCGCAACGCCTTGCTTTGGCGCATTCTAAAGGCTATCAACTGACTGATATTCAGGCAATTGTGTCTTGTGAGTCTGATGGAAACTATACAAAGGTGCATCTGAGCAATGGTGCTAAAATCATGGTCATCAGACCAATTGGCTCACTTGAGGAGACGCTTCAAAGTTTTAAATCGCAGGCTTTTTTTCGCATACATCGCCAATTTTTAGTTAACCTAAAATACATAAAAAACTACCTAAATACTGAGGGGGGGCAAATTGAAATGCTTGATGGTCGTTTACTGCCTTTAGCACGCAATCGGCGTGAGGAGTTTTTGAGTCTGTTTACTAAGTTTTGACATTGTGATTTCATACATTTTTATTTTGTACAGTTATACCTGTTATGATAGCCATAAAAAAACCGCAATTCAACAGGGCATTTTTGAATAAATGCTCATGTTAAGCTGCGGTTCATTAAATGTTTATCATATTTAATTAACTCTCTAAAGAGATTAATCCAACTTTTGGTACTTAAAGTAATTAACACCTTGCTTGATGGTTAAAAAAGTAGCGGGTAGTTTATCTATTTTGCCAAACGCATTTTCGCAATTGGTGTTCGTTTCCAAAACACCACTTTCAGCTATTTTGTAAGTACCTTGACAGCTCAAATTGCTACTCAAATAGGTGGTGTATTCACCATTTGGTTTGAAAAGACGCTTTTCATCACTAGCGACTTTTTCCCATTGAACGACATAAGTGACCAAGTTTTGAGCCATATTCTGTGGGTCAGGACAAATATGCCCATCGTGCATAGCCACGTCAACACCTTTTTCAACAAATTGCCAAGAACCGACAATGGCTGTTTGAATACTCTGAGTTGATAATTCGTCATCAATACTGTTATTTTGTTTTGTGCAACTTGTCGCAATCAATAGTGCGAACAATGCAGTAGCTAAAGTAAGGAAATTGTTTTTCATAAGGCAGATATTTAAATTGTTTTCAAATAAGGTTTATTGAATAATAATAATAAACAAAGTTAAACTATTTGATTGTCAATTGATTGTATAAATGCGAACAATGAATGTTATTCAAAATGATGTCAATAGTTAATAGAACAAACTGTTTTTGACTTTATCTGAATCCTTAAAAAACTCTGTTGGGGACTGCCCAGTGAAGTAGTGAAAGTCTCGAATTAAGTGCGATTGGTCGTAATAGCCGAATTTATCAATCATATCTAACCAAGATACTGAGGAGCCCTTTTTTACTTCTATTATTAACGCATTGAACCGCGTAATCCGCGCAAAGTCTTTAGGCGACATGCCCACTTGTTCCGAAAACTGTTTTTCTAACCAACGGCGACTGAGGTGGAATTGCTCTTCTAAGTCTGTAATTTTTATGAGGCCATTTTGCTCCAGAATATAATCGGCTACAGGTGTCATGTCTGCATTTGACATGGGTATGTCCAAAGGGCTGAAATAGATGTGTAAATAACTTTCCACTAATTGGATAGCTTCGGTAAAGTCATTGGTTACTTTTAGTTTTTCGGTCAAACCGTCAAATTGTTTACCTAAATCTATTATTTCAAGTGTCAATTTATTGTTGATAACAGTGCTTGAATTGTTGTGCCGTAAATAATGTACACCGATAGGCGTGAAAACTACGCATAAAATAGGCTCACCTCGAGGGGATTGACTGTGCAAGTATTCAGTATCATCTTCTTCTAACCATGATTGATGGTTATAAAATATGAATTTATTATTCAGTGGATAAGGATGAGAATAGGATATTGGCGTGCCTTCAGACATTGCCCCAAAATGTAATAAGAGCGTAGAGTAAAGCTTGGCATTTCTGAGGGTATGAAGCACATCTTTGTGAACATTCGTTATCATATACATCCTGATAAAACGATGTAAAGTCGGGTTTACTGGGTATGCAAAGTATTCTAACATAGTTTCCTTTTGGTTTGTAAAATTAAATGAAAATACTGAGGGGTAGCTCTATTTATTCCTACGTAAAATGAATGATATAAAATTTATATTTTGAATCGTATTGTATACTCGTTAAAAATGGTTTGCCTAAAATGAGCTTTCTAAATGTTTGTAAAACAACGTTTTATATTTTTCATTTTACTCTTTTCATTTTTCATTCAGTATAAATCAATGTTTAAAAAATTTATCATTCATTATTTTCTAATATTATTCTATTGTTTTGAAACAATAAAAACATTGGATGAAATGATGCTATCCATATCTATTTTCTTTTTACTTTTTGCAATGCTTTCATATTCATCTATTTTATTTCTGAAATTTGGATAAGCATATGAGCCATCCGTTTTCTGTATTTCCGAAATATATTTTAAGTTAACCTGCTCAATATATTTAGGATAAATTCCTGGCAATGAATTAGATTTAAAAGAAAATTGAGCGCGATAGCCTTGTATTTCATCCATAATGCCATCTGGGGATATGGGAATTAATAAATTGTTCCTACTAAAACGCAAACCATTTTTGGATTGTAAAGACAACGAAATATGCCTGATTTCATGTATAATCTGTGCTTCGCAAGAGCCTTGTATTCTAACATGCTTATCTTTTCCTTTCATGATATATTGTGAGCCGCTTTCTCGTCCTTCTCCATCTAATTCATAGAGATGTTCTTTGTCATTACCTAATCTTACAATATCAGATTTAGATGTTATGAGTTCTGAAATTCTACTATCCAAGTCTTTTATGTTATAAGCGATTGTTGCTTTTTGCTTTTCACTTAAACTATTGCCTTTTTCAAGCAATTTCGCTTGATAATTGGCTTTTATTTTATTGTGTCTTTGGATTATAGCGTCAATCTTGAGGCTGAGTCTCACCGCGATTTCTGGATTTTTCCAGCTTGTTCCAACGAACATCTGCAATCCAGAGAGATTGTCCGCATAGATTTCACCTGTGGAGAAATGAGCAAGGTCTTTTACAAAAGACGAGCTATTAGCATCGATGTTGACAACATAAATCAATGTTGTCAAAAAAAGAAGTGTAAATGTTTTCATTTTGGTTTAGAAATTTTTTTGGTAAAGGAATATTTGTTCTCTAAAATTGAAGTGTCTTTATAGGTCGGGTATGAAGACTTATAATGCGTTTTCAAGGTGTAAATGTACGCCATCGTAAAATGCTATGATTGTAAAAAAGCGAACGATAGATAACTAAATTGTTAACAGACAATAGATTTATTTAAAAAATTACGAAAATTGTGAGAATATCTTGAGAGGACTGTGTTGATAACAGCTTATAGACATTGAGAAATGTCGAATTCAAGGAGTTTTGAGTACAAAATACTGAGGGGATGATTTATATTTATTGACCACTGATGGGGCTGATTTTTACAGATAATTTTGTCATCCTGAAGGAAAAAAAATCTGTGAAAATCAGTCATATCAGCCACATTAGTGGTCAAAAAAATCTAATCCATTAAAGCCGTTTTATTGACAACAGGGTTGGCGTACATTTCTAAAAAGCATTGTCTTGTTTCTGGTATTTGTGCATCTACTTTAGTCGCCATTCTTTCTTCAAAAGCCTGTTTTTCGCTTTGAGTATAATGGGTGGCATATTTGTCAGTATTGTACAATAAGTCGTATGCAATATATTTGGTGGGCCACAATTTATAGTTGCTAATGATTTGTTTATCAATGATTTGCGCTAAGGCCTTTACTAATTGATTGGCATTGTCAATATGAGCGATGCTGTCCAATTCGGTATTAATCACATCGCCTACGTGAAAATGTATGCGTTTCTTTTGCCCTAAAAGACCGTTCATAATCGAGTTGAAGTCTTCCTTTTCATGTTTCACATAAGGCACTTTATTCATTTTAGCCAATAATTCAGGCAATTTGAGCGAGTCTGTTGGGTCATATTCGTAGGAAATAGAGACAGGAACAATGTGTAATTTTTTAAAATAATCAACCAAATTTTCCTTTTCAGCCGCCATAGCAAGCATTTTTAAAATGCCTGGGTTTGTCGCATCGTTGCCGTCTTTAGTTCTGCCCTCACGTTGTGCAATCCAAACAGAACGGTTTTCAACCAACAACAATTCTTTGATGTATTCAGACATCAGCTTTGAACTTTGCAACATTTCGCGTGGCGATAGACCCCGCAGTACCAAAAAGTTGCGATTTATCTTAGCAATTGTATTCAAAAACGGCATTTTTACTAAGTTGTCACCAATCGCAGAAGCCGTCAGAATTAATCCTTTTTCATATAAAATGTAGTTCAACAACGACGTATCTAAGAAAATATCTCTGTGATTTGAAATAAACAAATAAGGCGTGTTCTTGTCCAATTTGTCAAAACCAGAACAGGACAAACCGTCAGAGCTTTGTTTGAGTATTTTTTGCAAAGCAAAATAAGCCACATTGCCTTGAAAGTCTTGTGTGCTGTGGATATTAGTCAATATTTCAGCTTTTTCAACTTCAGTTTTTTCGGGATATGTGAATTGCATGACCGTCTTCATCATCGGTTCGTGCATGATAGATTGTATAGCGGCATTCACTTCATTGTCATGAAAAGGACGAATGGCATCAAATTTAGAATTCATAAAAGGATATTAATTTTATAAAATGGCTTTGATTTGGACGCAAATATAGACACAAAATCCCTGCAAAACGGCTGTTCTACAAGGGTTTTTAGCTTTTATACTGAGGGGGTGCTTATAAAATCCCCTTTTGTTTTCCACCATCAACGCCTTTGATGAATTTTATCAAACCTGCCAAATACGTGTCTTGGTCGTCGTACATACACATGTGTCCGCCATTTGGACAGAATAAATAGCTGCCATTTTTGACTTCTTTTGATATCCATTCCATATGTGCAGGATCCATCGTATCATGTTTTGCACCGACAACCAATGTCGGAACTGTAATGTTTTTCAGTTGCGCCTTGACATCCCATTTTTCTAATTTTCCTGAAATGCCAAACTCACTGGGGCCTTGCATAGTAACATAAAGTGACTGATTCATTTTGGCAAAAGAGCGCGTCATGGGTTCAGGCCAAGCATCCAGGGGCAAACGGCAGATATGTGTCGCATAAAAATGCGGCATCAGGAGCTCCATATATTTTGGATTTTCAAAATCACCTTTGGCTTCAATCATGCGGATGGTGTCCAAAACCTTTGGATCCATTTGTTTTGCCAAGACATCATTTGCGTATTTAGCATAGTCCTTAGCACTTGCCATCATGTTTGAAATGATTAAGCCTTTTAGGTTTTGTTGATATTTCAAACCATATTCCATTGCGACAATGCCGCCCCATGAGTGACCTAACAGATAAAAATTATCTTTCGTGAGGTTCAAGGCTTTGCGGACCTGTTCCACTTCTTCCACATAGCGGGGCAAATCCCAAAGCGAAGTATCTTTTGGATTGTCTGAAATACCACAACCGAGTTGGTCATAATAGATGATTTCGAAACCTTCTGCGGGTAAAAAGCTTTCAAAACACTCGAAATACTCGTGAGTTGCGCCCGGTCCGCCATTGAGTAATAGCAGTTTTATTTTTGGATTATTGCCAAAGGATTTAGTCCAAACATTAAACTTGCCCTTGGGTGTCTTGATGGGAATAACTTTCACACCACCTGTTTTAACACCCGTTTCAGTGCTTTTAAAATAAGTTTGAAGCGGCATTGTGGTTGACGTTTCCATACAAGATGTTATCAAAAACAGGAAACCAAAAGAAAGCATAAAACCGATATTTTTAAGCGTTTTCATTATGAATTGTTTTTAGAAATGAAGTATAAAATTGATTTTTGATGGTCTATTTGAAACGAATCGTTTCGCCTAAACCTGCATAAAGATAATCGGTTTTGAAGAGGGACATCAATATTTTACAAGCTAAATTGTTAAAAGATACTGAGGGGGTGGTTTGCACATTTCTAAGAATGAGCAAACCACTTAAATGCCTAAAATAATGATTTACAAGTACTTAAGAAAAAGCAGAGTAAAGACTTGAAAAGTCACCTGTTGCTTTCCACTCCTTTGCCTCGCCTTTGTCATTGAAAATCCAATGAAAGGTCATGGCTGTATGGAAAGGCTTATTGGTGCTCAATATTATACCATCGTGTACAACCTCATTTGTCACTTTATTGCCTTCTTCGCTGAAATTGGATGGCTCAAATTTGGTCGTTTGTGTCATTGACCCAAGTTTTGTGAAATACTGGATAGCTTCCTGTTTTCCCTTATATTTCCCCGCAAAAGGAACTATTGAGGCATCTGCGGTATTGAAAAGTGAGACATCATCGCTGAATTTTGCGAGTATGCCTGAAATGTCGCCTTGTCCAAAACAAGCGTACATTTCTTGAACTGTTGATAAGTTGTTTGACATGATAGATTGAATTTAAATTTGATAGAAATAGATTTTAAAAATGATTTCATAAAGTTTTGGATGAAAATACTGTGGGGTCAAATCCAAGAATGGTTAAAAGACTTAAAAAGATTCGTTTATAGTTGAAATATGTTAATAATTTCATAATTATTTTGTTTTTAGTTTGTTTATAGTTTGTATATAGAACTATTTTTTTGTGTTTTGACTTTATCTTCTAAATCGCTTATTTTCCCAATAAATTTATCAAATACTTTTTAAAATTTCAAAAAATCAAAAAGCAATGAATGCTCAAAAAATCTTTTTCGTGACCATTTTAATCGCTACACTTTCAAGTTGTGCAGCACCACATGTGTATGTGGACAATAAGTTGAAATCCAATGCCACCGAATACCTTGTTGAAGGGCGGCAAAATGCGTTCAAAAAACAAATGACTGTTGGCAAATTCGCTTTTACTAACGTCAAACGCGGGTGGACAACCTCAAGCTCTAACAGTCTTTTCTTCAAAAAACAGAATGATGCCAAGAGCAAACTTTCATTTAAAATGAAGTACAAGCGCATGGAAGTCGAAACCTTTTGTGCGGCTCAAGCCAAAACCAAAAGTTTTGTTTTTGGCAAATTGGAAATGTCCGACGAAGCGAAAGATGTCTATACAGGCATGATTCAAATCAAAGACAGTACCGCTTGGGATTTTACGGTCAAAAACACCAACAACCTCAATTGGAGCGACCCTTCAGACGGTTATGCGACGAATGGCACCAAACGCATTGAAATAAAAGATGTTCGTAAAGCCGAAGGCAAAACGCCTAAATTGATGCCCGATACGATTTTCGGTTATACATTTATCCTTGATAATGAACCCATTGCCACTGTTGAAACCATTGCAGGCAAAGGTGGCGTTTGGATAAAAAAAGGCTTAGACCCTGAAACTGAAACGGTTGTTGCCAACCTCGCTGCGGCTATGCTTTTACGCCCCGATTTAAGTAGTATTGAAAGGCGATAGGTCATTCAAATAATTTCGGAATTGTGATTTCGGATTTCGATTAAGTCATCCGAAATCATAAAACCGAAAAAATACTGAGGGGTTATATCAAACCCAATTGACGCATCAGCGAAGCCGAGTCTTGGTAGTTGTGAATACTACTGATTTTATCGCCTTTGAACTTGTGAATTTCGCAAACTGTCAAATAAACGCGCTTACCCGTTGGCGGAATTGCACCTGCGGGCGTTTCGAGCGCACCCGTATGCGTCCCAACACCCTCCATTTCTATGGCTACTTGATTGCCGTTTTCAAAGACATTTTTATGATGAATCACAAGGTCAGGAAAGGCGTTTTTGAAGCCTGCCATGAATTGGCGGAACTCATTTTGTCCATTAAAAACTTGTCCTGTTGCATAGTTAACGACTTGAATATCAGGTGTTGCATGAGAAACTACTGCATCGTATTGATTTGTACTGAATAGGTCGTGGATGGCTTTTGAAATTTCTGCTTTCATTGTGTATCTATTTAAAAAAAATGAAAAATGATGTTAAGTAATTTGTTTTCAATGGTTTATGAAGGCTTATACTGAGGGGTCAGTTTTTAGAAGTCGTCATTGCCATCGGCTGATAGGTGTCAATCGTTTCTTTGAACGAAACGATTTTGCCATCTTTCAATATGAAATGATGAATCGGATGAATGGAATAAGATTTGTTGTCACTGGTTTTTGTCAAATCCACATTCAAGAGCACAATCACGTCGTCACCATCGGCAATGAAACGGGCAGGTTCAAATTTTTGGAAACTGACATGTTTTGGAATGTCCATGATGAATTGGCGCACTTCCATTTTGCCTTTACATTTGCGCATCAAAGGGCTTTCGGAAGCATCCCAAGTGATATTATCATCATAATAAGTCAATAAATCGTCTAAATTGCCTTTGCCAAATGCTTCATAACCCGCCATGACGATGCCGACATTAGGATTCGCCAAAGAGCCATAACCGATTTGCGTGAAAAATTCATTAGGATTGGCAGTGCGGTGAGACGTGCATTTGCCTTGCTCATCAAAAGTCAAAAAGTCCACATCCATTGTTTTTACCATTTTGCCTGTTGCTGGCAACATACCCATCACCATACCGGTATTGGTGCCTGTTGTGATGGCTTCTACGATGGCTCGGTTGCCATCTAAGGTTATGTTTTTGACCTCGATTTTCATGTCTGGTGCAGCGGTAAAGAACATTTTGTAGGCTTCAAGGCAATTGTCAACGCCAAATATCCGCTGTGTACTCCGTAAAATCAGTAGCACAAACGGTCTTAAAAGTGGCATAATCACGTTTACTGAGTGATTCATAAGCCTTGTAGATGTTTTGTTTTATTTGCTCTTTTGATACCATTTTGCTTTTTTGAGCAAAAGGGGCACTGGTAAAAGTGAAAAGAGTGACGGAAAGGGTGAAAAAAATACGAAATGTTTTCATTGAAATTGAAATTTAAAATTATTAAAAAAATGTTTAAATAGTAATGAATTATAAGTTGCTAAAATATTGACTAACAGTACTTTATGATGGTTGGTTATAAAGGTGTTTGTTCCCGCCCATCATAGGAAATGTACAAAAAAGCATAGAAAAGACTTAGAAACACGATGCACCATGTTTCCAATTTTTTATGCGACATTATCTAATTTCAGGGAAAATACTGAGGGGATATTTTTTGAGTGTCAATTCCATTTATTGACTTATGAGAACATACTGAAAAAACACGCATTGAATTGACAGACTGATAAACCGGTTTCATTTGAAATGATTGATTAATAAGTAAAAAATAGATGTTTTCAGAATGATACTTATATTGTATTGAAAGAGGTTTTCGATATTTTATTTTGAATAATGTTGGGGGTCTTCCTCAATCACTACCAAAATGTTATTTTTGAAAAACTTTCGATAATCTTACGTAGTAGTTTTTTTTTTGGATTTCAAGAAGTTGAAAAAAGTTAATTTTTTTTTTCGACATAAAAAAATCCTCCAAAAGCAGCCCGCTTTTGGAGGATTTTAGGATTTTACTGAGGGGGTGATTTTTTAAACCAAATACCCTCCATCAGCTACAAAAACACCGCCTGTACAATAACTTGACGCTTCTGACGCTAAAAACAACGCCAAACCGACGATTTCTTCGGGTTGACCGATGCGTCCGAGTGGTACTTGCGACAACATGTGCTTCATTATCCGCTCATTTGACCATAAGGCTTGACTGAATTTTGTCTGTATCAAACCTGGGCAAATGACGTTTGCGCGGATATTGTGTTTGCCCCATTCTGCCGCCATGACTTTTGTTAAAGAAATCAAAGCCGCTTTAGATACGGAGTAAATACCCAACATTTGTTCTGCTCTCAAACCGCCGATACTTGAGATATTGATGATAGAACCACCGCCATTTTTTTCCATAATAGGCAAGCACATTTTAGCCAATTCAAACGGTGCTTTGACATTGACATTCATTATTTTATCAAAAACAGACGCATCTGTACTTTCGACGGGACCAAAAACTGGATTGGTTGCAGCATTGTTTACAACAATATCAATGCGTCCAAAAGCGGACATGGTTTCATCAAAAAGCCTTTGACAATCTTCCATATTGCCGACTTGACCTGCGACACCGATGGCAGTCCCCCCCTCAGTATTTATAGCGTTTGCAACCGCATCAACGGCTTCTTGTTTGCGGCTGTTGATGACGACTTTTGCGCCCATATTGGCATAATTTCGAGCAATGGCTTCACCAATACCCTTCGATGCACCTGTTATTAAAGCGACTTTTCCTTCGAGTGAAAAAGAGTTATTCATTATTTTTTATGAAAATTTAAATGATAAGAGCGAATATTCGCCATGAGAGCAAAGGTAAAAGAATAAACTTTCCGCAAGTTCAAAACTTGCGGAAAGTTCTAGCATAAATTAAAAAACAACTTGCTTTGAACCCCATTCTTTACCGTCGCTTACAGAGGTCATTTTCATAAAATAAGTACCTCTTGCCACCCCTTTTAGCTCTAAGGTGTAAGAGAAACGGTGTCTGCCTTTCCTTTGGGTCATGGTTTCGACCATCTCAAAATTTTTCAAAACACTCGTTCCTGCGCTGTCCACCAAATCCAATTTGACTTGCAAATCGGCGGGTAAAGTGTATCGAAATACGCCTTCAATCGCCAATGGTTCGAGTGCCGTTGCTGCCGTCGCACCTGCTTCATCATTGTAGTTGTAATTGACGGTGTAATCAGGGATAGGTTTGTTGAGTAATTGAGCGACAAATTTCATCAATTCAGGATGACTGATACCAATCAAATCGTTGTTATCGCTGACAGCCCATAAAGCTGACTGCATGGCATTTTGGGTATATAATTTTTTCTCAAAAGCAAAAACAGCTAAGTACAGTAGCTGGCTGGAAGCCAAGGATTGCGCTAAAAAAACATCGCCATTATTCGGACAACCTCTATTCGCTCGAATGCACATCGTTTTCATAAAAGTGGATTTTGTGGCAAAGGCAGCCAAACCCAATTCTTGATTTTCTAAATGTATAAAGTCTTGAACAGTAGAGTCTATTGCTTGAAAAACGAAACCAACGGGAATGGTAACGATGAGTTCTCCTTTGGTTAAGTTTTTGACTGAAATACGCAAGTTGCGCCCATCGGTTGCTTCATTGGGTTGCATTGAAATGGTCGTTGACACCCATTTTTTTTGTAAAGCTTCTTGTAAAGTAACGGTTTTGCTGAATGCAAAAAAAGAGCAAGAAAGGAGGAAAAGAACGAGATAGAGACGATTTTTCATAGGACAGATGGATTTTAGGTGAGACATTTTTTTTAATGAAAAGTTAACGCTGAAACACGCCCTTTAAATATAGACAAACGCCTTTTTGATTGATTTTTGCATTACAACATACCCCCCTCAGTATATCGCACATTTTTGATTACCTTTGCGCCCTAAAAAGTCTATAAAATGCATAAATCAGGTTTTGTCAATATCATTGGTCGTCCGAATGTCGGAAAATCTACTTTAATGAACGCGCTTGTTGGAGAGCGTATGAGTATCATAACAAATAAACCGCAGACGACGCGGCACCGCATCATCGGTATTTTGAATGGCGCCGATTTTCAAATTGTCTTTTCAGATACACCCGGTTTTGTCCGCAAACCGACGTATAAAATGCACGATGCGATGAATTCGTTTGTGAAAGAAACGTTTGAAGATGCCGATGTCATGTTGTTCGTCACAGAGCCGAGCGAGGCGTTTGATGCAGAGGATTCTATTATTCAAAGACTTCAAAACGTGCCTTATCCAAAGTTTTTGGTTTTGAATAAATCGGATAAATTTGAACGTTCGGTCATGGATGCTTATGAGGAACAACTGAAGCAATTGGTTGATTTTCAAAAAGTTATACGTATTTCTGCTTTGAGAAAAGAAAATACTGAGGGGTTGCTTTCTATCGTTAAAGAGGCTTTGTCCGAAGGGCCGGAATACTATCCGAAAGACCAATTGACGGACAGACCTGAACGTTTTTTCTGCGCTGAAATCATCAGAGAAAAGATTTTGTTGAATTATAGAGAGGAAATTCCTTACGCCTGTGAAGTCGTAATTGAAGAATTCAAAGAAACAGAAACCAATCGAGGAGAGAAATTAGCCCGCATCAAATCAACGATTTTTGTTGGACGAGACAATCAGAAATTGATATTGATTGGTAAAAATGGTGCTGCGATGAAGAAACTCGGCATGGACGCACGTAAGGATATGGAGACGTTTTTGGAAAGCAAAGTCTTCTTAGAAATGACCGTAAAAGTTAGAGAAAACTGGCGCGACGATGAGAAGATGTTGAAGCACTTTGGTTACAATATGTAAAACTAAAACGTTGATAATCAAGTATTAAGAAAAACCCTTGTAGGCACGTTCTACAAGGGTTTTTAGCTCTTATACTGAGGGGTCTAACCCGGGTCAGATTCCGACCCAATTTTATGCCGCAAAAGACCTCTAAACGCATCCATAGCCGAATTGCCTTCATGTACAACCTTATAGACTTCATGTGAAATAGGCATTTCGATATTGTAATGTTTCGCTAAATCCATGACAACGCTGCACGTTTTGACTCCTTCGGCAACCATAGACATATTGTTGATGATGGCATCAATCGAACGTCCTTTGCCCAATTCAACGCCTACTGAACGGTTTCTACTGAGGGGGCTGATGCACGTCGCTATCAAGTCGCCCATACCCGCCAAACCTGCAAAAGTGTTGGGTTTTCCGCCCATTTCTATGCCTAAACGGTTCAATTCAGCCAATCCACGTGTGATAACAGCGGCTCGTGTATTGTCACCCGCACCCATACCATCGCCCATGCCTACGGCTATGGCTATGACATTCTTCAATGCCCCGCCGAGTTCACAGCCAATGACATCGTCGTTGGTGTAAACACGGAACAAACCAGAGCGAAACACCTTTTGCAAAGCATTGGCAATTGTATCGTCCACCATAGCAATGACGGCTGCTGCCGCTTGTCCTGCCATAATTTCTCTCGCTAAATTGGGACCCGTCAGTATGCCAGCAGGGTGTCCAGGCATCAGACTTTCTATGATTTCAGTCATACGCATACGTGTGCCTTGCTCCAAACCTTTTGTCAAACTTACAATAGGCACCCAAGGACGAATATGTGTTGAAGCTTCCTCTAAAACATGGCGAAAACTGTGGGAAGGAACGCCCATAATGATGACATCTGCATCTTTAACAGCTTCTTTTATAGAAGTCGTGGCTTTGAGCGATTCGTTTAAATCTGCTCCAGGTAAGTATTTTTCGTTGCGGTGGTGTTTGTTGATGTCTTCTACAGAACGGTGGTCTCTTGCCCACATGATTGTTGGGCTGTTTCGAGCCGTTAATGAAGCGACTGTTGTTCCCCAAGAGCCGCCACCGAGTAAACCGATGCGAAGTTTTTTATCCATGATTGTTTGATTTTATTGATTTTTTTTGACCACTGATTGGGCTGATTCGACTGGTTTGCACTGATTTTTTTGGTTCATATAGATTTAAAGAAAATCTGTGAAAATCAGTCGCATCTGTCCAATCAGTGGTCTAAAACTATTCTGTTTGTCCTAATTCTTTCAAAAACAAGCCACGTACTTCTTCTATACGCTCATTCATATTGTCCAATGTCCAATCTGTTACATCAATAGGCGGCAAAACGATGACCTCAATAGCTGTTGGTTTGAAGATAGACGTACCTCGTGGCATCGCATCGTGCGCATTTTTGATGACGACAGGCACAAGTGGTACACCTGCTTGCATGGCGAGGTGAAATGCGCCTTTTTTGAATTTACCTAAAGTGTAATCATAACTCCTAGTGCCTTCGGGAAATATGATGACGGAAGTACCATTTTTCAAGCTGTCAACGGCGGGTTTCATGGCTTCAATAGATTTTTCTTTATCGGTACGGTCTAAAAATATAGTGCCTGATGCTTTGAGCATTTGACCGAGAATGGGCAGGTTTTCCAATTCTTTTTTAGCAATGGCACGGGCTTGTTTGCGAATCAATTTAGCGGCAATCAAGACATCGGCACTGCTTTGATGGTTGAAAATAAAGACACACGGGCGATGTTGCACAAGATGTTCTTCGCCTTTGACACCCAACTGAATACCTGCCGCAGCCGTTCCGAAATCGCCAACGCCCGCCATCATGGCATCAATACCGTCGTCAAAAGACATATTCATGATGCCTTTCGTTACGCCTTGTAGGAAGGCAGGCACAAAGACCGAAGCAGCCAAACCCGTCCGCAAAACATTCGTCACTTGCGAATGTTTCTCATCGTCGAAACGGTAAACAGGCCAGTCGTTTTTGAACGCCAAACCTGATAATTTTGAATCGGGATTCGTCGGACGTGGATTGCCGACGATTTCAAGAAGTGGTAAGTCCTCTGCACTGTCGGTATAGAAAAAACTTTTGCTTAAATCGAGTTGATACTCGCCTGAAAACTTTCGCCCAGCATGTGCTTTCCCTTCGCCCCAACAAGCGGGTTGGAGGATATCGCCTGTAAAAATACCATTTTTGACCTCCATGCGGGTGCACATAACGTGTGCAATGCCAAAATCACGAGCGATGGGTTCAACTTGATAAGGTGTTGCGGCTGAAATAATGGCAACCGTATGTCCTTTTGCAATATGTGCCGCAACAAGTTCTCGTGCTTCTGGATATATCGCTGACGCTAAATGTTTGTGATAAACCTCTTCGCCAACCTCGATAAAGACTTGTTCCTTAACGCCTTGTACGCCTTTTGCACCAATCGCTGCCATACTTGCAAAATTGCCATTGTCCGTTGCAAATGATATGACACCAGCAAATTGAGCCACGACTTCTTTAGCCGTAAATTTACCGCTCAAAATGCGTTCTTTCATAAAGTCTTTGGCAGAAAAACCTTTGATAAGGGTTTTATCTAAATCAAAAAATGCCCCTATGTGTGCGCCCGATTCACCCGCCATGATTTCATTTGTAATACTTTCCGTTCGCGAACCTGGAACGAGTTCACGCTCCAAAGGTACTGAGGGGAGGTCTTCAAAAGGTTGCGCTAAAATAATGCCTTGCAGTTTGTTGATGTGTTGCGCCACAGCGTCCAACTGTTGGATAAACTTCGTAATATTTGCCTTCTTTGGGTCGCTTTCTGTTGGTATCAATTTAAGGTTTTTTGCCAACAAAATACCATTGAGTAAGAACGGTTTTGACACCGCTTCGATGCGCCGAATCCGTCCTTGCCAGTGCATTTCTTCGCCGAGGAAAAGGCAGGAATCCATGAATTTTTTCTCGTTCCACTCTTGATGTATGTCCCAAATTTGTAAACCATGTGCCACAACCCGATACGCCTCAATGTAATTGAATAACAATACAGGCGCAACCAAAATCTTTTGTTTTTCCAATAAAGCTTTAATATCGCTGTCGCTTTCCATGATATTTGTCTGCCAATCAGCGTCAATAAAGTTCAAATCGGCTTCAATTTCTTCTGTAAATTGCGGTTTTCGAGAATAAAAGAACTCGAATTTAAACATATCACGCAGCAACATGATTTCAGACCAAAACGCCACCATGCGTTCTTCTGCGGGTAAATCGGCAATGCGAATCAACGCCAATTCGATGAAAGCTCGATGATACAAATGATGCACCGCCATATTGGCATAATAGGTTGCTGACAAATAATTTTCACGCATAATCGTGAATTTGGCATTCAAGCTGTCGCCTTGTTGCAAAAACAGTTTCGCTTCGGTCAACATATTCAAAGCCACTTGAGTGCTTTCCCCAATCGGGCGACCTCTATCCACAAGCGCATCGCGTTTATGGCTTTCGATGAGTTGCATCAAATCGGCAATATCGCTTTCGACACCCCGCTTTGTCAAAGCAAATTTGCTCAACAAAGACGTGCAAATCAAGGAAGTCGTGGTCACGGGCGTAATGGCATTGATGCGATGCACCAATTCAAAAGCAAAATGGGAAATGGCGTTATTGGATGATGGTTGGCTTTCTTCATCGTCTGGAATGGGTGCGTTGTGGATGCTCGATGTGTCAATTGGGTCGCCGATACGCAAAGAAATGCGTCCCAAATTGCCACTCATTTTGCGGATATAATTCATCAACCACGCCAGATTTTCAGGGTTTTTCTTCTTGCCTCGCCCTTCTTTGGTCATTTCTGCAACGTCTGGAATCAAATCATAGACAATGGAAACAGGCACGTATTTGACGCTTTGCGTTGAATGTTCTTCGGCTTCCAAAATGTATTTCAAAATACCCATCTGCGGCCAAACTAATTTACCTGTTCGTGAACGAGTGCCTTCCAAAGCCCACATGAAATGGGATTGCTTGTCCAAAAACGAAGCTATAAAATGGCGTAAAGTGGCTTTATAAATCAAATTTTCCTTGAAAGAACGTCGAATATAAATCACACCCGCCTTGCGTGCAAATTTACCAATACCGTATAAATCTAAATTAATGCCCGCAAACATAAACGGCAAAGGCAGTCCATGACGCGCCAAAACAAGCGACAAAACAAGCAAATCCACGTACGATTTATGCGTCAAAACAAATGCAACAGAGTTTTTACGCATCAGTTTTGTCAACTTTTGCATGTCTTCCGATTTCACATCTATTGTTTTGTCATAACCTCTACTCAATATATACTGCGCCGCTTCCATCATCACAACATTTGACAAAGGTTGGTGTTCTGAATACAGTTCTGTCAAATATTCCTCGGCTTGTTTATGCACCTCTTGAAGACTGCCGCCTGTTTGCGGCACTAAACTTGCCAATATTTTTTGAAAATCGGGATTTATCAGCATTTTAGTTATTTCCGATGTTGCCGTCTTTTGTTCTTCCATAATTCTTGATTTTGATAAAATATAGTGATAAGTAGAGTGTCAAAATACTGAGGGGGTCGAATAGGTTCAAAAGTAGAGACAATTTTGGCATTAATGAAGGAAAGGGAAAGAAAATCAATTCGTTTAGTGCAATCTAAATACGTGTTGACGCAAACCCATAAAAAACCTTTAAATCTGAAAATATAAAATAAAATTTTTTTTATTTGAAGAATCACATATCTTAGCACGTAAATTGTGGCTTTTTGCCAAATAAACGTCTAAATTAATAAATGCAAATCTTCGAATCATACAATTATTAAATCCAAATAACATGTTCCAATTACTAAGAAAATCAAGCCGACCCTCCTTATTTCTTGCCGTTACAGAAGCAGGCAGAGCGTTGACGGAATTGGGCATCAATTATCCATATCAGAGTTTGGCAAAGTGCGAAAATGATGCTGCGGACGGTCATCCAGTTATGATTTTACCTGGTTTTATGTCCACAAAAGCCTCAACAAAAATGTTGCGCGAATATGTGACTAAACTGGGCTACCCCGTTTACGATTGGGGTATGGGGCGCAATTATGGCAAAATGGAATATATGGCAGCCTTAGTCGAGCGATTAGAAACAATTAAAAACAAACACGAGCAAAAAGTCAGTCTCATCGGTTGGAGTTTGGGCGGTGTTTTTGCCAGAGAAATTGCCAAAGCAAAACCCGATTTGGTGCGTCAAGTTGTGACAATGGGTTCGCCTTTTCAAGATATTACGCATCCCAACAATGTAGCGTGGATTTATACGCTTATTTCAGGTGGTAAAAGGGTAGAAGATACCGATTGGGCTTTGTTGGAGAATATGCCCAAACCTGCACCAGTGCCAACAACAGCGATTTATACAAAAGAAGACGGCATTGTGCCGTGGCATGTGTGTAGAGAACTTCAAGAAGACGCTTTGCATCAAAATATTCAAGTACGCGGCAGTCATTTTGGTCTCGGTGTCAACAGCAGTGTTTTTTGGATTATTGAAGACAGATTGAAATATGAAAAGCACAATTGGCAACATTTCAAAGCCAATAACTATATGAAGGAATTGTTGTTTTATCCTTCTTTGTAAATCAAAAAAGCCTTGTAACGTGTGTTGCAAGGCTTTTTTCGTTTTATACTGAGGGGGGTATTTTGACAATGCCAAAAAAGCTTTATCTTTGTAAAAAAATAAAAAATGGTACTCTCAATTGAAATATTTAATGATACAGCTCTTGATTTGTTGCGTAATTTAGAAAAATTGCAACTTATAAAATTAGGCGATGTCGCAATTCCTGAGAAAGGAGACAAAGCTAAATCTCGCAAGCAATTGACAGATGAGGAACTCTATGCTAAGATAAGCGAAGGAGAAACTTCTGGAATAACTTATCAATTTGAAGGCACTGAATTTAATCAATTAGGCGATATGTTACTCAAAGGGCAAGCCGTTGATTGGGAAAAATATAAAGTTGTTGACCAATGAGAAACTTGCAACTCGATAACCGTGCTTTTGAAGAACTGCGAGAATGGGCGGTTGAAAACCCTAAAACCTTACAGCGCATACTGAGAATTATTGAAGAATGTCAAAGAGACCCTTTCAAAGGCATTGGTAAACCAGAACCGCTTAAAGGTGATTTAAAAGGATATTGGTCGCGCCGCATTAACGATGAAGACCGTCTCATTTACAAAGTAACAGAAGGTTTTATCATCATTGGCTCTATGAAAGAGCATTATAGATAGTCAAACAGCCTTGAAAACGTCGATTTTCAAGGCTGTTTTTGATTTAAGGTTATGAATTTATCTGTTTTTTAAGCGATTCTCTAACGGCATGGCATCTTTTAAAATAAGAATGTTGTGTCAACCAACCTATAAAACCATAGTTTTTATCTTTGGTACAATTCGTTATTTCGATAAAATCTCTATCCACTTTTGTTCCTTTTTTGCCAAGTCGTTTTTCACCGTTTACAATGCCCGAAAGAAAAAGAATCAGGTCTTTTTTGTTGTAATACACCTCCGTTGTCGTTCCAATACACTGTAAACAATCCAATTTTTCATTGAAAACAGGCAACGAAACATCTGCGGCCATCAGAAAAATTTTCCCAAAAGGTTGTGGTATTTCTTGCAAACTGTCTATCAACTCAAAGAAAAGATAGTTGCCCATTGAGTGGCACATCAAATCTGAAGTCGTGTTTTCGAGGTTCAACACCCCCCTCAGTATGGGCGTGACAAAAGAGGTAGAATTGAGCGCATTTTGGCGACACTTTCGTTCATTTAACGACTGACTCTCCCAAATGATGTGAATGATAAAATCGTTTGCTGCGCCATAATTGGTTTCAAATTCATGAATATTATCGTTTAAAGTCAATTTTCGATTGCCCCACATGCCATGAATAAAAACCAAAACGTTATGGTTTGCCCGTGTCGAATCCAATTCATTTTTTAGAACTTGCAGCACATCGTTTTCGGTGTATGCCACCATTTCTTTGGATTCTATGGCTTTGATTTTGTTGTTTTTTGTCTCAAAATGCCCGAAATGGACACTGTTTTGTTGAAGGTCAACCCTGAAAAATAGGCTTTTATGTTCGGTGTTTGCAAAAATAGCACCCTGCAAGACCAAAAAGAATAGGCACACAGTGTATGTTTTCCAAGAAAATCTCATATCGAAGTCGTTTGTTTTTAGAAATTAGCATATCGGTTTTATCTAACGTATGAAACAAACGGTATGGTACTTTGTTTTCTGAAATTTATGTTTTGATTATTTTATAGCTAAATTTATCTTTGAATGGTTTTATCGCGCTTCTTTTCAGTTGCTCACGTCAAAGACATGTTTAATTATATGCTTTGCGCCTGAGAGGCTTACGAGCGATATGCTTTGTGCCAGCGGGTTTGGTCGTGGCTGTTGTTTGAAGCCTAAAATAAGCTCAATATTCAAAAAGCCTAGTAGAACATGTCGGTTCTGCAAGGCTTTTTTGTCTTTGTGGTGGCATATACTGAGGGGGGATAGTGGTCTCACGTTTGAATAGGTGCATGGTTGTTTGTTGCGCCTTTGTCCAAAGGACTCCTTCAGAGGAAAGGTTTACACGTAGAATATATTGTGCTAACAGGTTTAAAAATATCCAAAAATGCGTTTGATATTGTTGTACTTATCCTTAACTTTGTAAGAAATACTATGCCGCGTAAAGACATTTATCACGAAAGTGTGAGAATTGCTTTGGAAAAAGATGGCTGGACAGTCACAGATGATCCTTTGCAAATTGCTATTGATGAAACCACTATTTTTATTGACCTAAGCGTTGAGCCTACTTATTTTGCAGAACGTGAAGGGGAACAAATTGCTATTGAAATTAAGTCGTTTCGTTTACAATCTTCTATCACAAGTATGTATGAAGCATTGGGTAAATACTGTATTTATAGAACGGCATTGCGGTTAGACCAATCGCCTTTCAAACTTTACTTGGCTGTGCCTGAACCAACTTTTGATACTTTTTTTCAACGCAGACTTATCCAAGAAGCCATAAATGAATACCAAGTCAATTTAATCATCTATAACTTTGAATCAAATACAATTGTCAGATGGATAAAACAATAAAATATCAAAAAGCTATTATTACAGTCTTGAACGAATTTGCTGAATTTTGGCGTTCTTCTCGCGGTGTTAGGAATCAAGTCGTCGCTGACACAACAAATCATATCTATCAACTCAATATGTTTGGTTGGCAGAATGGCAAAGTCTATGTTCATCTTGTTGCGTTTCATATCGAAATCATAGAGGGCAAAGTATGGATTCATCAAAACAATACAGAAGCGATGATAGCGGACGAACTTGTCGAGAAAGGTATTGCCAAAGAAGACATTGTCTTAGGTTTTTTGTATGAAAGCGATAGAGCGGATGCTCATTACGCTGCTGCATAGTCCCCTCAGTCTATTTTATCAAAAAAGCCTTGTAGAACGGTTCTGTTCTGCAAGGCTTTTTTGGCTTTGTAGCGGCATGTCCGTAAGCGGTTTAGCTTCAACGAAAAAGTCAATTTCTAATGGTTCTTTTATATGTACCATGATTTTAGATTTTTAAAATCTTGTTCAGGCTACCGCATAACCCGTGAATGGACGATTATAAGGTGCTTGGAAAGCCAATACGATATCCGCTTTATCAATACCTTGTTCTTCTAATTTTCCCACTAAATCAGAATCAGAAGCATCTTCTTGTACCCACACTTTACCATTTTTTATATCAATATGAAAGATAGGATAATACACCCTTTGTGTTCCGTCCCAACCAATATTTAGGATTTGGTAATGGTCATGTTTTGTATCAATCAGCAATTGTTCTTCCAATTCATTCTCTGGATTTGGATTCGTATATGGCATGTCTGCGTATTTTTGCAAAACATTTATGATGATTGAGCGATAATTTTCTAATTTACTATCCATTTGACGATTCTTTTTGTGATACTATTGAAAATGATTAAATCTATATGGTCTTTTACAACGATGGTTTTAATAAGTGGTTTTTGAAAAAACGTATTAAAAATAGTTTCTTCAATGGCTAAATATATTTTTTTATCAATCGGGGCTTCTTCAAGTCCATACCGATATGTATCATATTTTCCTTTTGCTTCATAAAAATCAGCGAGCTTCGATTTACTTAAAAAACTCTTGACTTCCACGACAATTTCTTCTTTCCCTTTCTCAGCTGCAAAGACCTGTTCCGCAGCTAAATCTATTTCTAACCTCAATCCAATTGTTTTTATTATAAACGGGTCTGCTGTGATTGTCCAACCATCCGCTTCTAATGCTTCGCGAACTATTTGGTGAAAAAAGTCTCTTGCCATGTGTTAGTTTTGATAGATGTTTTAGAATTTATGGTTTTGTACCTCCTTTTTGATACTTTTACAAAGATATGTCCTTTTTCTTTCGC
>JANLQI010000074.1:0-10474 GCA_031367705.1 Saprospiraceae bacterium
CTAAATTTGAGCGAAAAAACACCCTTTTATGCGTCAACTGTTAATTGCCTTTTTACTGATTTCAAACACTTCTATTTTCTGTCAAACGTTATTTGATATAGACGCTGTACCTTGCCCAATGGAAGGAATTGCTAAAAGAAACAATGACAAAGCCTTAAATAAGTTAAAAAATCGCTTCGTTTTTCCACAACCTAAAGACTTTGACACAACTTTTAATTGGGTTGAATTGTCTGAATTTGAAGATGATAGTCAAAAATTTGACAATAAAAAGGCGGCTATACTGAGGGGGTATGTTTTACGTGTCCGTATGAGTGGTAAGGAGACGTGTAATTGCAACAGTGAAAATACAGAATTTAGGGATACACATATTATATTGACACCGAGTAAAGAACAAAAGGGTGTTCTAAATCAAATCATTGTTGAAGTCACGCCACGCATGCGTTTTTTGATGAAACAACAAGGCGTTGATTGGTCGCAAGCCGCTTTGAAAAAACTGCAAGGGCGAACAATACAAGTACAAGGTTGGTTGTTCTATGACTTTAAACATGGCGATCAATCGGCTAAAATTAGGCAAAAAACAAAAGGTGTGACGCGCTCTACGGCTTGGGAAATTCATCCTGTTACGGGTTTGGTTATTATGAAGTAAGGTATAGTAAACAGAAATTTGATTAGTTTTTTATTTTTTTTTGCAAAAAAAAGCAAAAACTAATCAAATTTCTGTTTACTATACCTGTGCAATTTGACCACGTTAAACTTATACTAAAACTGTATTTCAGATATAACTAAATCGTTATTTAGTCGTCTTTTTAATAGGAAATTAAAGAAAAATTAAACAAACATGAATCTACTTGATGGTATCCAATTGTATGAATTAGTGCTGATGATTTTAGGATTTATCCTTGGTTTGGTGCTGATATTCGTTTTTTTGTTCATGGCTTTAAAGGGTCGAACAAATCTAAAGCTGCTGTATGGCTTCATTGCACCGATCATTATGATTGGTTATCCGAGTATTCAAAGTATCTCGTTTAGTAAAGATGTGATTCAAATTGATAAATTGATCAAAAAAGTCAATGAAAGTCCTTCTGATACGTTGGCGCAACAGGCGTTGATTGACCAAATACAAACCTTGTCGAAATCGCGTGCGCTCAACAGTACCGACGCTTTGACGACAATTGCTGATGCTCAGTCGGCATTAGGGCTTTATGATTCTGCCAAAGTGACGATTCAAAAAGCGATTGCTCGTGACCCTGAATCGGATAAAGCCTTACAAAGCAAAAAAGACATTCAAGAAAAGTGGCAAATTCAAAAGGATTTTGAGCATAAAGTAGATGAAATCAAATTGAATATCAATGACTTAGAAAAGAAACCGAATAACGCAAAATTACTCGACTCCATTGCAACGCATTTAAATGAGATTCAGGCTATGGATGCCCCCGTGCGTGTGCATCAAGCCCAGGCCGTTTGGGTCGCAAAAGCGGTGGCGATTATTGGTGAAAAACAAGCAGCCGAGCAAATTAATAATCAAATATTAAAAGCCAACCCAAAATCAGAAGAAGCAAATAAGTTGAAAGATGATATAAGAAATAAGGTTTTGGAAAGACGTTTTGGTACTAAACACTCTAAAATTCAAATTCAAACACCTGCAAAATCAACGACTAATTCGACAGAAAAGCCTTCTGCGACAGCTCCAAAGGTTGATGCACCCGCTGCAGTTCAATTAGATATGCAAAATTTGAAATTCCAACTTGTACCTAAAGCGGCGGCTGATTTTAAACCTTGGAACAAAGAAAATTAAAAATGAAATTATGCCTTTAAATATTCCTGACCCAGGTTACAAACGCATCGTCATTATAGGTGGTGGCTTTGCAGGTTTGACTTTAGCGAACAAACTTGCCAATACGGTTTATCAAGTCGTTTTGATGGACAAAAACAACTATCACCAATTCCAACCGCTTTTTTATCAAGTGGCGATGGCGGGTATAGAGCCATCGAACATTGTTTTCCCTTTTCGCAAAGCGTTTCAGAAAGCAGATAATGTCTTTTTTAGGGTGGCTGAAATGCAAGAAGTTTTTCCTGCTGACAACTATATTATGACCGATAAAGGACGTTTGAAATACGATTATTTGGTCATTTCTGTCGGTGCAGACACCAATTTCTTAGGCAATCAACGTTTGATGGATCATGTTATTCCGATGAAATCGGTTAGTGAAGCCTTATATTTACGCAATGCTATTTTGGAGGATTACGAAGCCGCTTTGTTAACCGAAGACCTTGCGGAACGGGATCAACTCATGGATGTTATCATTGTGGGCGGTGGTCCAACAGGCGTTGAAGTGGCGGGTTCATTGGCTGAAATGCGTGAGAATATTTTACCGAAGGAATACAAAGAGCTGAATTATCGCCAAATGGATATTATTTTGGTCCAAGGTGGCGACCGTGTATTGAATACGATGAGTGCCAATGCCAGTGCCAAAGCGCAAATTTTCCTTGAAAAACTGGGCGTAAAAATCATGTTCGGTGATTATGTCAGTGATTATGACGGCGAAACAGTCACTATGAAAAGTGGTGGAGAACTGAAAGCGAAGAAAGTCATTTGGGCAGCGGGTATCATCGGCAATCCTGTAAAAGGGCTACCACCAGAAACTTTTGTCAGAGGTAAACGCTTGAAAGTCAATGCTTTCTGTCAAGTCGAAAATTCTGAGAATATTTATGCTATTGGCGACATCGCCTACATGATAGAAGAGAAATATACTGAGGGGCATCCTCAAGTGGCTCAAGTGGCGATACAAATGGCAAAACGAGTGGCTGATAATTTCAAAGCATCCGCAAAAGGAGAAAAAACAAAAATTTTCCATTATCGTGACTTGGGCTCAATGGCAACTATTGGTCGGCACAAAGCGGTGGTTGACTTACCTTTTTGGCATTTTCAAGGCGTATTTGCTTGGTTTGTTTGGCTTTTTGTTCATTTATCGTCTTTGATAGGTGTCAAAAACAAAGTCTTTGTTTTTATTAACTGGGTGTGGAGTTATGTGACTTATGACCAAGCCTTGCGATTAATTATTAGACCGAGAGTGAAAAACAGGACGAATTAATGGTGAATGGTGAATGGTGAATAAAAATAGGGCAACTAAAACGCAATGTCGTTTTAGTTGCCCTATTTTTTATTTTAAAACATTTGGTCATTCGGAAAATTAAAGTAAGAGATACACGGCTTTGCAGTATTTTAAATGTCTTTACACTTTGAATTGCCAAATATTTGAGAAGTCATTGATAATTTTAATGTAAAAATTAGCGAAATTTCGCAATAAGGGTTAATTTTGCATTGTTAAAAGCTATTTGACTCAATCTATAACAAAATACAGCATTTTCACACAACAATCGCCAACTTGATATTTCTACTCCATTATTGTTTAAAACAACAAATCTTGATGTCTATTAAGTTTGATAACTTATTTAAGGAAAGTAGTAAAACTTAATCAACCCATGACAACTTTTACTGAGGGGGTCTTATACGACGGATAATTAGAAAGTATCCGTGACGTATGGCTATCTTATAACACAGCGAAATATTCTTTTGACTTTAATCAAATAATTTTTATTAATAATTTTAACAAACTCTTTTTTGTATGAAAAATGTAATTAAAAATCTACTAACAGTAGTAGGTTTACTCTTCTGCACAACCACTATGGTGGCTCAAATGACCATCTCAGGCACTGTCTCTGACAGTAAAGGTGGTATTCCAGGTGTGAGTGTCGTCGTAAAAGGAACGACAACTGGCGCGCAAACAGATGGTGACGGTAAATTCAGCTTTTCGGCACCAAAAGGTGCAACAACTTTGGTACTTTCTTCTATTGGCTACGCAACACAAGAAGTCGCCATTCCCGCATCAGGTGTTTTAAACATTACTTTAGCTGCTGCCGACAATGTATTAGGTGAAGTCGTTATCTCAACGGGTAGCCGCAGCACACAACGGACGGTAACAGACTCTCCGTTGCCTATTGACATTTTAGGTGCTAAAGACTTAATCTCAACGGGTCAACCGTCTTTTGACAAGGCTTTACAATATCGTGTACCGTCGTTTAACACGGTTAACACGCCTGTAAATGACGCAACGACATTGCTTGACCCTTGGGAAATCCGTAATATGGGCCCGAGCCGTACATTGATTCTTATCAATGGCAAACGTAAAAACTTAAGCTCTTTGCTTTATGTTCAGTTCTCTCCAGGACGTGGTGAAACGGGTGTTGACTTGTCAGCAATTCCGCAAGAAGCCATCAAACGCGTTGAGATTTTGAGAGACGGTGCTTCGGCTCAATACGGTTCTGATGCGATTGCAGGTGTTATGAACGTTATTTTGAAGGACAAGTACGACTATTCTTCTTTGACCATCAATGCAGGTACAACAACTTCAAATGGTGAAAAAGTTGAAACCAAAATCCCTGGCAATGGCTACGGTGGCAGCTATGGCGTTGCTTACAACAGCGGCAGCAATTTAGGTGGCAAAGGTTATATCAATTATACTTTGGCATTCAACCAAAACAGCAGTGCATCACGTTCACCAAAAATTGATGTGCCGACTGAAATTGCGACTTTTGGTGGTAGTCCTGCACAAGATGCTTTCATCAAAGCTTACCTTGCAAAATACCCTTCTGGTAACAATATCAATGGTACAGGTGATATCACAGCCGCTAAATTCCTCATCAATGGTGGTATGAAATTGAGCGAAAACACTGAAATCTATGCAAACGCCGCTATGGTGTCTAAAAAAGTAAAAAGTTTTGCCAACTTCCGTGTCCCTTACTGGAGACAAGACCGTGGTTTGTTGCACAAAACAACGGATAACGGTGGTTTCAACTTTATTACACAAGCGACATTGGCTTTCCCTTCTGACAATGTGGATATCTACAAAGGTTATATCGGTTATGTACCGACTTTTGAAGGTGACCTTTTGGACTATAACGCCACAATTGGTGCTAAAAACGAAACAAACGGTTGGAAAAGTGATGTCAGTTTGACAACAGGTGGTAACTCACAATCTTATGTTGTTGACAACACCGTCAATCGTGGTTTAGGCTTTTCAAGCCCGACGCGTTTCAGACCAGGTGGTTACGGTTTCAAACACATCGTCGGTAACTTAGACGTTTCTAAATCCATCACTGACAAATTCGGTATTGCCTTTGGTGCAGAAGCTCGTTCAGAGTCTTTCACAATTGTTGCAGGTGACACCGCTTCTTATAAGTCAGAAGGTGCCAACTCTTTCCCAGGCTTTGATGCTTCAAACGCAGGTACAAACTCACGTTTCAACATCGGTGCTTACCTTGATTTGAGCTATGACATCAGCAAAGATTTCTTAATCAATGCAACAGGTAGAACGGAGCGTTATAGTGACTTTGGTACAGCCAACGTTGGTAAAATCTCTTCTCGTTACAAATTTGCAGATGACAAAGTCGTTATTCGTGCATCGGTTTCTAATGGTTTCCGCGCACCGTCTTTGCATCAGATTTATTCGCAATCAACACAAGCTGCTTTCGTCGGTGGTACGATTCAGTTGTCAGGTTTGTTCAATAACCGCAGTACACAAGCACGTTTGTTGGGCATTGATGCCTTACGTCCTGAAAAGTCAACGAACGTAACGTTCGGTGTCGGTTTGAATCCAAGCAAAAACTTCAGCGTATCACTCGATTACTTCTCAATTGGTGTTAAAGACCGTATCGTTTATAGCTCTTCAATTTCTTCAAGCAGCAAGACAAGTACATTGGGTAAAATCTTGACACAAGCGAATGTTTCAACGATTCAGTTCTTCATCAATGGTATCGAAACCAAAACATCTGGTTTAGATTTCGTTGCAAACTATCGCAATATCGCCTTAGGTGAAGGTAAATTGAACCTTAACTTGGCGGGTAACTTCATGATTGAAAACAAAATCGTTGGTAATGTAGTTGAGCCAAAAGCTATTACAGATGACGGTTCAAGTATCTTGAATGCACAAATTCGTTCATTGTTGACTGAAAGCCGTCCAGAATACAAAGTCATCTTAGGTGGCGATTATATCTTAGGCAAATGGGCGTTCAATTTGAACAATACTTTGTTCGGACCAACAGCTTTCCGTGACTTAGACAATGGCGGTGGTGATATGAACTACCTCAAAGCTGTCTTCAAACCAGCTGTTGTTACTGACTTGAGCATTGGTTATATGTTCAATGACAAAACGACTTTGACATTGAATGCGAACAACATCTTCAATATCTTACCAAAATGGGATTTAGAATTCAATCCAATCAACCCAGGTAAAAACCCGACTGGCGAAGCGGCTGCAAAAGCAACTTTGGCAAACCCTGCTGCAAAATCATTGCTTCGTGGTTTCTTAGGTTTCAGCGGTCGTTACGACGTTTTGGGTTACAATGGTTCACAATTCAGCCAATTGGGTACAACTTTGAATGCTCAATTGACGGTTAAGTTTTAATGGTGAATGGTGAATGGTGAATGGTGAATTTGCAAATTCATCATTCATCATTTCCTATTGATTTCAAATATTGTTTCAGAAAATACAAAAGCGGTAGGCTCATACATGAGTCTGCCGCTTTTGGTTTTTAGTACCCCCGTACATAAGAAATTCTGCTAAACCCGTATTCGGCTTTAGCTGAATACCCCCCTCAGTATAAGGACAGTTCTAAAGTGCCAAAGTAGAATAAATGGTGTGTGAGAATTTATAGAAATGAATATCTTGTGCCAGCAACCTAACAAGATATAATTCGTCAACTCATGACGAAATTAAATAAAGCCATCTCATTTATAAAAAACAAGAATTTAAAATCAAAATATGTCTAAACTAAACTTCAAGAAAACACAAGTCATCTTAGCTTTAGCATTGTCCATTTTTCTGAATCAGGCGAATGCGCAACTGTTGGCAGTGAGTGGTCAGAAAATTGTGAATACTGCGAATAATCAAGAAGTGATATTGAATGCCATAAATTTTGGTAATTGGATGCTTATGGAAGGGTATATGATGAATTCTGCAAATCAAGCCCCTTCGCAACACGTATGGAAAGAAAAATTGACCACTTTGATTGGAAGTGAAAAAACGAAGGCGTTTTATGATGCGTGGCTCGCCAATCATGTTACACAAGCGGATATCAATCAAGTGAAAACATGGGGGTTCAATGCGGTGCGATTGCCACTCCATTATGAATATTTTGTCAATCTCAATACACCTGACGTTTGGAACAACCAAGGATTTGCGCTTTTGGACAGCGTTATTGCTTGGTGTGCAGCCGCAAAAATATACGCCATTATTGATTTACATGGTGCGCCTGGCGGACAAAGCGACAATGCCATCAGTGATTACGACAATACCAAACCTTCGTTGTGGACCAGCGAAGCAAACAAAGACAAGACGGTTCGACTTTGGCAAAGACTGTCTGAAAGATATAAAAATCAAGCTTGGGTGGCGGGCTACGATTTGCTCAATGAACCAGCATGGAATTTGCCTGGTGGCAGCGATTTGCGCAGCATTTATGGCAGATTAACGGATGCTGTCAGAGGAAACGGCGACAACCATATTGTATTCATTGAAGGCAATTGGTATTCAAACGATTATACAGGTCTTACGCCAGCATGGGATGCCAATATGGTTTATGTTTTTCATAAATATTGGTCGAATACGTCAGATGAAGACATTCGTTGGGTGCTCGACTTGCGAACACAACAAAATAGACCGATTTGGTGCGGCGAACATGGTGAAAACAGCAATACGCATTTTACCAAAATAACGGAATTATTAAAGAGAAACAATATTGGCACATCTTGGTGGCCGATGAAAAAATTTCAAGCCATCAACGATTTTGCTGATGCCCAATGGCCTGCGGGTTATCAAAACCTCTTAAATTATTTTGGTGGAACGAATCCTGGATTGAGTCCGACAGCTGCAACGGCTATTTTAGCTGAATTAGCTGAAAATGTGAAATTATCGAATTGTAAACTTCAAAGTGAACTTGTTAGAGCCATCATTACACAACCCGGCAACAGAAATACGGACATTTTTGCTGCCCACAGCATACCCGGTAGAATATACGCAACGAATTTCGATCAAGGCCTGAATGGTTATGCCTATTCAGATAATGATTGGGAAGATGTGCGCCTGACAACGGGCATATATTCATTGTGGAACAATGGTTGGGTTTATAGAAATAATGGCGTGGATATGGAGGCTTGCACCGATTCATTGTCCAATGGATACAATGTCGGCTGGTTCAACAAAGACGAATGGATGTTATACACCTGCAATGTTTTGTCAGCGGGAACTTATACCATTGAATGTCGCATAGCCAACGGCGGCAATTCTTATGGCACGATACAGATACAAAACGCCGACGGTACTAAAATCTTAGGCACAGCCACAGTCCCGACAACAGGTGCTTGGAATAAATGGTTGACGGTCACTTGTACAGGTGGTTTTAACACGACAGGCGTACAAAAAATAAGAATCGTCAATGCGAATGGCAGTTTTAATGTGGCTTCCGTAAACTTCGTTTTTGTAAACGCGGTGATTCCTGTGACGACTCCTGTTCCGACGTTTCTAAAAGTTGTTTCCTTGAAAGGGAACAATGAAAAATATGTTACTTTCTCTGGTGCTAATAATTTAATGACTTGTACAAGTGGTTTTGTGGGTGGAGCTGAAGAATGGGCTTTGGTGGATGCAGGCAATGGACTTTATGCTCTTAAAGGCAATAACAATTTGTACGTTTCCCTCAATCCGAGCGAAAGAAAATTGTATTGCAACAGCAGTAACATAGGTACGAATGAAAAATTTACATTAGAGAACTTAAACGGCGTTTATTCCTTCAAAGGGAGCAATAATTTATTTGTTTCCTCTGAAAACGGTTCAACAGCAGGGTTGTCGTGTACAAGAACAGCGGCGGCGGCATGGGAATTTTTTAATCTAAATATTGTCAGAATGCTTGCCACCAGTATTCCCAATGTTTCTGCCGCAACGTTTAAAATTTTTCCTAATCCGACACAAACCGCCCTTAACATCAGTTCACCCAAAGACAGAAACGCTGCTCTGTTTATTTACGATATGACTGGCAGAATCCTTATTCATTCTACTTTTATGGGTAAACAAAAAAGTATAGATGTTTCTAACATATCGAGCGGTTTGTATATTCTGAACCTTATTGAAGACAACAAAATGGAAACTGTGAAATTTAGTAAGGAAAAATGATTGGGTATTCTGCTTTGACTGAGGCTGTCTCAAAAGATGTCACGCGTTTTGAGACAGCCTATTAAAACAACCCCCTCAGTATTTCCTGCTTAATCCCCGCCTTCAAAGGGTCAACACCCAGTTTTTGCTTCAACAAAGACGCATAGACAGAACGGAAATCGTATTGATGTTTCAAATCGCCATTATTGAGGTCATCAAAGTTCGGATTAGAACCGATGATTTTACCATTATTGTTACCGCCAATGATGAAAAGTGGAGCAGCTGCGCCGTGGTCAGTGCCACTGCCATTGTCTTTGACGCGGCGACCAAATTCGCTGAAAACCATCAGCGTAACGTTGCTCATCATATTAGCCGCTACCATATCATCATAAAAGGCTTTGACAGATTCAGACAATTCGGTGAGCAGTTGTTTTTGCTTACCCAACTGGTTAGAATGGGTATCAAAACTACCCAGCCCCGTGTAATAAACAGGTGTATTCAAGCCACCTTTAATCATTTTAGCCATCCAACTGAGGTTTTGAGCCAAACCATAACGCGGATACTGAGGGGTCGAAGTCTGTGATTTTTGTAAGGCTTTTTTGATTTGGTCAGAACCTTCAAATGAACCAATCATCAGTTTGCGGACAAAATCGAGGTTGGCGTTTTCGTCCAATGGGTCTTCTTTACTTTCTTTCAGCGATTTCAAGAGTTTCTCAAAACGCTGCGGGTCTTGCATGGTCAAGGCATGATTGTTCCCACCTCTCAAAGTCAAACTGTCAATATTGTCGAGATTCAATGCGCCCAATGGGTCTTCTGGCGCGCAAGTCGCATCGAGATAGCGACCCAACCAACCCGTATTGAGGTATTCGTTGCTGGAAGAGCCTGTTTGCCAAATCTCAATACTCCTAAAATGGGAACGATTAGGGTTCGGATAGCCGACATTTTGAACAACAGACAAGTGTCCTGCTTGTTGAATATCTGCAAAACCTTTCATGCTTGGATGCCAACCCATGCCACCTACGGCTGCTTTCAAAACTTGGTCTTTCGGAATCGCAATCGCTTTCCGAAAGTCAAAATACTGAGGGGTGTCGTAAGGAATAAATGTGTTCAAACCGTCGTTCCCGCCATTGAGTTGAATGACGACGAGGATATTTTTATCTGTCGAAAAACCATTGTATAAGCCATTTGTCGGCATCGCCGAAAGGAACTTTGGCAAGACGAGCATACCACCCGCCGTTGTACCCACTATTTTGAGAAAATCTCTTCTATTTTGC
>JANLQI010000188.1:0-5010 GCA_031367705.1 Saprospiraceae bacterium
TGACAAAGAATTTCTACAAAGGCTTTACTAAGCTCTTTTTGAGCGTTTTGCTCGTTTCAGGTTTTTCTGCTTTTGGGCAGACCATTGTTTATAGCGATAATTTTAATACGGACTTAGCTCCTATAATTGTCTCTGCTGGTAGTACACTCGCAAACCCTGTTAATGGCCTTAGCTACAGTACAGCGACGACAGCAACCGAAGCGCCCGATTGTAAATTAAATGGAGGACCTACTCCTACTCCAACCAATCAACTTTTAGTTTCACCGAAGGGTTCCACCGCTGCGCAAAGTGGTGCCACGACTGTTTCAGGTCTTTTATCAAGTTTTACGGCACCTTTTAATACGAAACTTAGTTCAAATGCGGGTCTTGTTTCATGGACGTTCAATACGAGAAACAGTAGAACTAAAGGCATGACAGCCCTTGAAAATGCGTTTCAAACTGAAGCTTCGAGTACGGCGATGGCTACGGTATTGGTTGCAAGTGATGCTTCAGCCGCTATCGCAGGTTCTACGACAAAAGGGTGGGCAGTTGTTGTATCAGCAGGTAGTATTTTTGAAAATTCGAATAAAATAAGTTTAGGTTATTTTACAAGTGGTTTAAATGGGGTATTGCTTTTCACGCCAATACTCAGTACAGGAGATTTTGCAATAGCAACTTACTTCAACATAAAAGTGACCTATGACCCTTCAAATAACAATTGGAAACTTTATGTGACCAGTGGTAGTAGTTGGGTCAACCCAAGAACAACAGAGCCTGCCTTAATTGGTTCTAAAATAGATGCCACGAATACGACGGTTACGATGTCTCATTTTATGTTCCTATATAATCATACTGCCAGCAATGTTTCACAATGGGACAATTTTGCTGTTACTGTAGATGCGACTATCCCTGTCGAATTGGTTTCTTTTGATGCCAAACGCAGCAACAAATCAACGCTTTTGACTTGGAAAACGGCTTCTGAAAAAGAAAATGCTGCTTTCAATATCGAGCAATCTACCAACGGTACGGACTTCCAAACCATCGGTCAAGTCAAAGGAAATGGTACAACAAATTCAGCGCATACATACAATTTTGAACACAATACCCCCTCAGTAGGCATCAACTATTACCGCTTAAAGCAGGTGGATTTCAATGGTAAATTTGAAAACAGCTCGGTTCGCTCTGTTGTTTTTGGCAAATCTGGTTTGGTCATCAAAACAACTTTGGTCAGCAATGTCCTTGATATTGTTGTGAGTGACGAGACAGCGACACCCCTCAGTATCTTCAATACCGCAGGGCAAGAAGTCTTTACGGCCAAGGTTCAAGGCGCACAACGCTTGAATATCAACGCATTACCCGCTGGTACTTACATCGTTCGGACAGCAGCAGGTGATGTCGAACGCTTTGTAAAACAGTAAATCATCCTTAACAAAGTGGTCAAGCACTTCTGTTCGGGGAACTTTTAAAGTTCCCCGAACAGAGTGTCCCAAAGGCTGAAAAAGCCTTATCGAAAGCCTGAGTCGTGCTTTCGAAAGCCATCGTAGTGTCTCTGAACGTCTGAGATGTGATTACCGAACATTTGAGAAATACCGCCAAAACAAACATGCAGAAAATAGTAAACTCTTTAAGTAAGGGAAACTATCACACTAATTTTTAAAACAATTTTTAATAATCTTTTTATATTTTACAAGAATGAAAAATAATTTTTACAATCAATTTTCGGCACGCGGGATGCGTGGATTTGTTTTGGGTTTTATGCTTTTGATGGGGCTTAATGCTTTTGGGCAGGGAACGTATTATTCTGGTCCCAGTTCCACTTTAGCTTCGGGGACAACCGCTACTTGTCTCAACTGGGGGACAACCCCGGGGGGACCATATACAGCTAGTTTTATACCAACTAGTTCAAGTCCAAATTCAATTGTCATACAAAATGGCCACTCGGTTACATCGAGTGGCAGTTCTCAGAATTATAATGATATTACTATTGAAGGTACCGGTGCATTGACTATTGGCAGCTCTAGCACATTCGGTTGCTATGGTAATTTCTCAATTACTGGTGCGGGTAAATTTGACAATAGCTCTGGAAATACTGTACGTTTGGTGATGCTTACATCTGGTAAAACTATCAGCGGAACCGCAGCAAGTGGTGTTGGTGGTATTTCAATAGGTAATTCCTCTTCCGCTAATATGACTATCAAATTAAATGCTAATACATCTATCGGTGGAAGAATTGCTGTGGGACAGAGCGGTCTAACTGCCTATAACAATACCCTAGATCTTAATGGGTTTAATTTATCGGCAGAATCGTTAATCGTTTACTTAGCTACATCTGCAAGCGCACCTAATAATGTTAAAAACAATAAGGTTAAAGCGTCAGGAGTAGAAACGCTAACATTGAATTCTGCGGCTACAAGTATAGTCTATTTTGATTTAACAACCCCAGGAACAACTAATAAGTTAGGCACTTTAACTCAGAATAGTGCTTCAAATAGTTTAACATTGGGAACAGCAGCAACAGTTGGAACGCTAAACTTAACGGCTGGTAAAATCACATTAGGTACAAACGATCTAACAGTAGACGCTATCACAGGCGGTTCATCTACTGCTTATGTTGTTACAAACAGCACAGGTGTACTAAAAAGAACCGCCACGGGTTCATCAGCCGCTTTATTCCCAATCGGTACAACTGCTGATTATTTACCTGTAACAATTACAAATACAGGCACTTCAGACGATTTTACAGCAAAAGTATCATCTGGCGCACCGTCTTGTGTACCGTTAATAACAAGTATAAATGCTGTTTGGGATTTAGTAGAAGGCACTGCGGGCGGTTCAGTAGCAACTGTTCGTATGGAATACAGCAATACAGGTTTACGTGGCGGTACCTACGACCCTCTCGTAGCCAAAGCGGTACATTGTAATGGCTCAACTGTCGTCGATAAAAGTGCAACAGGCGGTGAAGCAGGAACAGGGCCTTTTTACACCCAAGTTACAGGTGTTACAACGTTCTCTCCTTTCGGAATCAGTAGTGACCCTTCCGTCCTCCCCGTAGAACTCACCAATTTCCAAGCAAAAAGCAACCAAAAATCAGCCTTATTGACTTGGACAACGGCAAGCGAAAAGGACAACGCCCTTTTCAATATCGAGCAATCCACCAACGGTACAAATTTCCAAACAGTCGGTCAAGTAAAAGGACACGGCACAACAAGTGCTTCGAGCTCATACAATTTTGAACACATGACTCCCTCAGTAGGCATCAACTATTACCGCTTGCAACAAGTGGATTTCAATGGTACAACGTCATACAGTGCGGTGCGCTCCGTTCTATTTGGCAAAACAGGTTTGGTCATCAAAAGCACATTGGTACAAGATGCCCTTGATATTGTTACGAATGACGATACAGCACCCCCCCTCAGTATTTTCAACTTGTCAGGACAAGCCGTCTTCACAGGCAAAGTACAAGGCGCGCAACGCTTAAACGTCAGCACATTACCCGCAGGTCTTTACATCGTTCGTACAGCCACAGGTGACGTTGCACGATTCGTGAAACAATGATAAATGATGAATGATGAATGATGAATGATGAATGATGAATTGCCCCCCATTCATCATTCATAACTCATCATTAAAATAAGCAGTGTAAAATTCTTTTCATATATTTTGTGTAAACCCTTCTCCTTTTTTTGATATTGCTTTTTACTAAAACAGAATGTGAAATTTAGTGAATAAGCAAAGTAAACAATCAAAAAAGGAGAAGGGTTTTTTTTTGAAAAAATGACCCCTCATTCGTGTAATTGGTGAAATTCGTGTCACCTCTAAATAGATAAAGATGAGATTGACCAATGCCTTACTCTTACTCATACTTACCTTATCGCCGATATGGGCTTTTGGCGGCAATCCTATTTCCAAAAAAATAACCAGAGTCTTAAAGAAAACCATCATTGCCAAAGCAGATTCGGCTTTGATGGCACAACCGATAACCGTAACGGCAGAACAATGCACACGGTCAGCAGGTGGCATCCACGATTTTTATTCAGAAGGTGATTATTGGTGGCAAAACCCCGCAGATACTGAGGGGGCCTATATTCAAAGAGATGGACAATCGAATCCGAACAACTTTTTAGCCCACCGTCGGGCGATGGTGCGGTTCAGTCAAATCATCGGTTCATTGGCTTCTGCCTATTTGATAACCGACGATGAAAAATACGTCAAACAGGCATTTAAACACCTAAACGCTTGGTTTATTGACGAAAAAACCAAGATGAATGCTTCTTTGCTCTATGCACAAGCCATCAAAGGCAAAGCAACAGGCAGAGGCATTGGCGTTATTGATATGATACAAATGATGGAAGTGGCACAAGGCATCCGCGTAATGGCAAACGCCAAAAGTGTTAATCCATCCGATTTGAATAAAATAAAAAACTGGTTTGCGCAATACCTCGATTGGGTCACAACGCACCCCTACGGCATTGAAGAAAGAGAAGCCAAAAACAACCACGGCACTTGTTGGGTCATGCAAGTCGCCTGTTTCGCAAAACTGACGGGCAATCAAACACTCATTGATTATTGTAAAAACAGATACAAAACCGTGTTGCTGCCCACGCAATTAGAAAAAGACGGCAGTTTACCCTTAGAACTCAAACGCACAAAGCCTTACGGCTATGCTTTGTTCAATTTAGATGCGATGACGAGTGTCTGCCATATTCTTTCAGACGAGAAAGAAAACCTATGGGATTTTACTTTGACAGACGGTCGAACACTCAAAAAAGCAGTGGATTTCATGTATCCTTTTGTAGAAAACAAAAGCACATGGACATATCCGCAAGACGTGATGTATTGGAACGACTGGCCCGTGGCACACCCTTTTTTGTTGTTTGCTTATAAAAAATATACACAAAAGAAGTGGTGGAAAACGTGGAAACGGCTTGAGCATTTTCCACAAACCGAGGAGGTGATTCGGAATTTGCCTGTTCGGAATCCTTTGATTTGGATGGGGTAGCGTAAGGTATAGTAGACAGAAATTTGATTCGT
>JANLQI010000224.1:0-1669 GCA_031367705.1 Saprospiraceae bacterium
AGATTCTTTCGCTGCGCTAATAATGACGCACTGTGTTTTTAGTGAGGCGATGATTTTAAATCATCGCCTCACTTGTCCGCGTCATTTCGTTTTAGACGACACTGTTTAGGTGTCGGTTCTCCTCAGAATGACAAAAGATGCAGTATTATTCTTTCAAAGTTACCCAACATTTAGAAACAGAGCAAAAGTAAGAAAAATGTTCGAATACTGAGGGGCGTTTTGTTTATCCTACTTAACACTTTTTTTGTCATTCTTTCGCTGCGCTACTAATGACGCACTGTGTTTTTAGTGAGGCGATGATTTTAAATCATCGCCTCACTTGTCCGCGTCATTCCGTTTTAGACGACACCGTTTAAGTGTCGGTTTTCCTCAGAATGACAAAAAAAAACAATAACAATGGCAACAGTAAAACTCATCAACTACGAAGAAGCCACCCCCTCAGTAAAGGAGGTGTTTGACGACATAAAAGCCACCAGAAACGTCGCAGATGTCAATAATTTTTGGAAAGCATTGGCAAATCAGCCCGAGAATTTGAAGCGGGTTTGGCAAAGCGTGAAGGAAGTCATGGGTAATGGCGAAATTGACTCGATGACCAAAGAAATGATATATATCGCTGTTTCGATAATGAATAATTGCGATTATTGCATTCATACGCATACGGCAGCCGCCCAATCAAAAGGCATGACGGAAGGTCAATATCAAGAGCTATTAGCGGTTATCGCTTTGGCGAGTACGACAAATGCGTTTGCCAATGGCTTTAAAGTGCCTGTGGATGAGCAATTTTTGAAATAATTACTTGCCCATCCACAACTTAAACGTTTCCACTTTTTCACGACTCATTATAATATCGTCTTTGGACGGTGGGTTGTTGAAAACGATTTTTAAACGGCTGTTGGAGTAGGCAATAACGTCTTTGATACTTGAAATAGCGGTAATAAATTGGCGATTGAGGCGAAAAAAACGCTCTGGTTCGAGCAATTCATCTAATTGGTCGAGGGTATAATCTATGATGTATTTGCGTCCGTTTTTATGGTAAAGCCAAACGCTTTTGTTTTCACCGAGCAAAAAATCAATGTCTTCTGCTTGAATTGTTTGCAAATGGTCGCCAATTTTAACCATAAAACGGGTCTTATACTGAGGGGTCGCTACACGTTGTGTCATCATCTGCATCATCTGACGCATAGCGGTTTCATCAATTGTAGGCGAAGCAGTTGTGCCTTGCAACAAACGCCATTTATCAAAGGCTTTTGACAAATCGCTCACGCTGATTGGCTTTAACAGATAGTCAATACTGTTGACTTTGAAGGCACGTAATGCGTATTCATCATAAGCCGTTGTGAAAATAACGGGGCATTTGACAGCCGTTTTTTCAAAAATTTCAAAACTCACGCCGTCGGCTAATTGAATATCAAAAAAAGCCAAGTCGGGTATTGGATTGTTTTTAAACCACTCGACAGCCGTTTTTACGGAGTCCAAAACAGCTAAAACTTCACAATCTTTTTCTGCTTTTTTTAAAGACCTAATGAGTCCTTCTGCTGCCAATTCTTCGTCTTCAATGATGATAATTTTCATACTTTTTGATATTGTTTTTTAGACCACTGATTGGGCTGATGCGACTGATTTTCACTGATTTTTTTTTAATCCTATAAGAAAATAAGAAAAATCAGAG
>JANLQI010000232.1:0-1821 GCA_031367705.1 Saprospiraceae bacterium
ATTTAAAATTCTCTATTTTTATTGGCTCATCAACATAACTAAGAATTACATGGTTAAACATCTTCAAATTTTTGAAACTTTTGAATTGATCTTCATCAACTTTTTTAAAATAAATATCTATCTCACCTTTGTTTTTTTGAAATAAATAAAAGTCTTTTTGACCACTTGGATATAATATTCTAATTCCATAATTGCTTTGTATATCGAAAAAAGCTTGATCATTCTCTAAAATATTAAAATCAAACTTTGAAAAAGAGTCCGCAGTAGTATTTAACTTTTCAAAAAAGTCTTTTTTATAAAAATTATTGGTATCGGAGTAAAATTTTCTGACTTGCTCCAAACTTATAGAAATTTTTTGACCTTCAATTTCAGGATTTTTTAAATCAAAAGGCATATTCTTTTCCAAGACATTTCTTTCAAAAACCTCCCTCGTATCTTTATCAACAAGACTCCACAAAAGTTGAGACATATAAGTCTTACCACTGTTGTTATATCCTACAAAAACATAGAAACGTTTATCAAGGTCTATTTCACCTTGACGAATAGGTCCTAAATTTTTTACTCTCAGTTTCATATCTATTGAATTTTAGGCAAATTTATTATTTTTTTATCAAAAAAGAGGTTTTAATGAAAAAAGCCCAAATCTATAACAGATTCGGGCATTTTGCATTATTAAAAAAGATAGTTGCCTACCGATACTCCGCATTAATCCCCGCCAAAACGCTTGAACTCGGTGTCAAAACATCTTGTTTCAAGGCATTCAATGGTGTATCTACCGTTTTTATGACCTCGTGCAAGTCCTCGCCTTTTGTATCAATATAAATCAAACCTGTCAAAATGTGTCCTTTTTGACGTGATTCGCTTAGACTTCTGAACGCTGAATCACGGTCTGTTGGGTCCCAACCTGCTGCCAATTTGTGCAATTGAACGTGCGAACCGTCGTGCAATTCAACTGTTTTTGAGTCACCTTCGGCATATTGAACAGTGATTTCTTTTTCTTCTGGAACGAAATCAACTAAAGAAAGGGCTTCAATATGCTCACGTGTATAGTCATACGACTTAGTCGAACCTACATTGTTATTGAAGGTCACGCAAGGCGAAATGACATCAATAAACGCAAAACCATTGTGCGACAAAGCGGCTTTAATCAAAGGAATCAACTGCGTTTTATCGCCTGAAAAGCTGCGTGCAACATAAGTTGCGCCCAATTCTAAGGCTAAACCCGCCAAATCAATGCCTTCAAATGGATTGGCAGCACCGCCTTTGTTGATTGAACCCATGTCGGCTGTCGCAGAGTCTTGTCCTTTTGTCAAACCATAACAACCGTTGTTCATGACGATGTAGGTCATGTTCAAATTGCGACGAATGGCATGAACGAATTGACCCATGCCGATTGAAGCGGTGTCGCCATCGCCAGAAACACCTAAATAGGTCAATGATTTATTGGCTAAGTTCGCACCTGTGGCAACCGACGGCATACGTCCATGAACAGAATTGAAGCCGTGCGAATTGCTCAAAAAGTAGGCAGGTGTCTTTGATGAACAGCCGATGCCCGACAATTTCGCTATCCGATGTGGTTGAATGGACAATTCATAACAGGCTTGGACAATTGCACCACTGATGGAGTCGTGTCCGCATCCCGCACACAAAGTCGAGATAACGCCTTCATAATCTTTCTTCGAGTACCCCTCAGTATTTTTAGGCAGTCCTGGGTGACTGAACTGTGGTCGTTGAAATGACATATTTTTAATGTATAGTGGATAGTGGATAATGAATAATGGATAAGTTTTAAACAATGTAAAAAATCAATATCGCAATAAT